>CACGFJ010000006.1 GCA_902572225.1 uncultured Pelagibacteraceae bacterium
AATCGTACCTTTTTTTGGATTGGTACTTACCAGCAAATAAATTAATTATTCAAAAAGGACATTTAAAAAAAAATCTCAAAAAAATAATAGATAATTTGTATTTAAATTTAAAAATCAAACACAAAGTGTTTGTACATAGAGATTTTCACGTCTCAAATATGATGTTTTGTAAAAATAAAATCGCTTTAATAGATAGTCAAGATGCTGTCTTGGGTAATCCAGCATATGATTTGGCCTCACTTATAGATGATGTTAGAATTAAAACCTCAAATAGTTTTAAGTCAAATATTTTGAAAGTATTTCTTAGTAAATTTAAGTATAAAACTGAATCTCAATTTATTAATGATTTTGAAATTTTATCTGTTTTAAGAAATCTAAAAATAATTGGTATATTCATAAGACTTGCAAAAAGAGATAAAAAAAGAAAATATCTAAAATTAATACCTTATGCGTGGAAATTAATCGATAATCGTATTAAAAATAATCCAAATTTCCATGATTTAAAAAATTTTCTACAAAAAAACCCAAAAATAAAAAAAATATGAAAATTAAAACAGCAATAATTTTATGTGCAGGATTTGGAAAAAGATTAATGCCATTAACTGAGAAAACACCAAAACCACTCTTAAAAATTAATCAGATTAGCTTATTAGAAAATACTATAAACTTGATAAAAGTATTAGAAATAAAATCTTTAAAAATTAATACTTTCTATTTAAGTGATAAAATAAAAGATTTTATATTTTCAAATAATTTTGGTTTAGAAATTCAAATTATAGAAGATGGTAAAGAAATATTAGATACAGGGGGCGGTCTTTTAAATGTAGTAAATAATTCAGTTGAAACAGATTTTATAGTTTTTAATCCTGATACAATTTGGAACTCTGAATATGCAAATGAAATTAAGAAGATGGAAAATATATATTTTAAAAATAACTTAGAAAATATTTTAATGGTTGTAAAAAAAGATTTAAGTTTTGATAAAAGATTTAAAGGCGATTTTTCTCTAGCTGGTAATAATTTAAATAAAAATCATGACAAAAATTATATTTATTCGGGATGTCAAATTATAAATAAAAATATATTTAAAAATTTATCAAAAAAAATATTTTCGATGAATGAGATTTGGGACAAATATATTAAAAAGGATAATTTGCATGGTTTCGAAAGCAATATTGAATTTCTACATTTGACAGATAAAGAGATTTACGAAAAACTTCTGCAAAAAGGTTAGAATTTAATTAAATCCCTAGATCTACTTTGATCGAGGTATTTAGCTTCTTTTAAATTTTTTTTTTCAAATTTCAAAAGTAGAGGATTTCCAGTTGGTATTTCCAGTTTGGAAATTTCATTGTCATCAATTTTAAATAAATATTTTAAAAGCGATCTAATAGAATTTCCATGAGCAGATATAATTGTGTTATCGTGTAAATTTTTCTCTATGTTTTCAACAAAATAGGGCACTACTCTATCATAAGTATCTTTTAAGGACTCTGTATCAGGAATTAAGTTACGAGGTATATCATTATAAATACTTATATTTTTTGGATGATATGGACTATTTGTATTCAATGGTTTTGGCGGATTATCCCAAGACCTTCTGAATTTGTGAACTTCTTCTTCTCCTAATTTTTTTTTCATTTCATCTTTATTTAATCCTGTAAGTGACCCGTAGTGCCTTTCATTTAATTGCCAGGCCTTGATTATATTATTTGGTTTTACTCTGATCGTATTTAAAATTAGTTTTAAGGTATCAATCGATCTTAGTTGATATGAAGTATAAAAATGTTTTATTTCTAAATTTAATTTTTTTATAAACTCTCCAGCTTTACAGGCTTCTAATTTACCTTGTGGTGCAAGCTCAACGTCGACCCATCCTGTAAATTTATTTTCTAAATTCCATTCGCTTTGACCATGTCTAACAAGTATTAAGTGACTCATTTGTGAAAATTTAATATAGATTAACTATGAATTACTTAAAGCAGTTTTTTTATCTGTCTAACATAGTTTTATTTATTTTTTACTTATATCCTGGTAGTATTTTTGGATGTTTTATTTATAGTGATTGTAAAATTCAACCACAATTAACAAGAGATTTTTTAGTATCCTCAAATCATGTTTATGTTTTTTTTATTATATCAATTCTAGGATTAATTGCTTTTAAACATAAATTAAAAAATATATTTATTTATCTTATTTGTATTTCTATTGTTTTAGAAATCTTGCACTTAATTATTCCAGAAAGAGGATTTGAATTAGGTGATTTGTTTGGTAATATAATAGGTGTATTTATATCATTTTTAGTTTTTAAAATAATTTATAAAGGTAGATTGCAATGAGTTCATTCGATGAAAGAAAAAAAGGTTTTGAAAAAAAATTTGCTCATGACGAGGAAAAACAATTTAAAATTAATGCAAGAAAAAATAAATATTTAGGAGAGTGGGCCTCACAAATTTTGGGATATGATGAGGAAAAAAAAAATCAATATGTTCAAGATGTAATTAAAGCAGATTTTGCCGAGGCAGGTGATGAAGATGTTTATAGAAAGCTTTATGAAGATTTAAAAGACAAAAATATATCCGAAGATCAAATTAGAAAAAAAATGCAAGAATGTAATGAAAAAGCAACTACTGAAGTTAGTTAGTTTTCTATTTTTATTTACATTTGTAGCAACAAATTACCTACTGTCAGAAACAATCCTAATTTCAGATAAAGTTAAAATAATTGATGGTGATACAATCTTATTAGATAATAAAAAAATTCGTTTTTCAGGAATAGATGCACCAGAAACTAAATTTAAAGGAAAGCAACAGTTTTGCTTAAAAAATAAAAAAAAACTTAATTGTGGAGAAATTTCAAAAAATTCTCTTACAGAAAAAATTATAAATAAAAAATTAAAATGTTTAATCGAGCCCCAAAAAGACTATTTTGGTAGGTATTTAGGAGAGTGTTTTATCAATAATGAGAGTGTTTCAGCTTACATGGTAAGAAATGGATTAGCCTTTGACTATCCAAAATATTCAAAAAAAAAATATTCTAAAGATCAAATTTATGCAAAAAACAACAAGTTAGGTTTATGGGGTATGGAATTTGATTATCCATGGATATGGAGAAAAAATAATAGATAATTTATATTAAACTGTGATTCTTTTTAGAAAGTATTTTTTATTTTTTGGTCTATTATTTTTAACTGCTTGCTCATCGATACCACAAAATACAGCAGATGGCTGTTCAATATTTTCTGAGAGATATCTTTGGTATAAACACGCGAAAAAAACTGAAAAAAAGTGGGGAACACCAATTAACTTACAATTAGCAATAATAAAAATGGAATCTGATTTTGACTGGCTTGCTAAGCCTGCACGTCAAAAATTATTTAAACTTATACCTTATAAAAGACCTTCTAGCTCATTTGGATACTCACAAGCTATTAAAGGTACTTGGAAACAATATAAAGATGAGACTGGAAATAAATATGCTTTAAGAACTAGATTTAAAGATAGTGTTGATTTTATTGGCTGGTATACAAACAAAACGGAAAAAATTTTAAAGGTTTCAAAAAAAGATGCTTTCAGACAATATATTGCTTATCATGAAGGCTGGGGAAATTATAAAAATTATAAAAGCAATCAGAAAGTTATAGTATTGGCAAAAAAAGTAGAGGGTTATTCAAATAAATTCAAGAAGCAGCTTAATAAATGTAGTAAATCTTTGACTACTAAAAAATATATTATTTTTTAATCAACTGCTTTTCTAGCTCCAGATCTACCGCGTCTATTCTCTTGGTATTTTTTGCTAGTGTTAAATACATAGTTGGCGTCACATATAATGTAAAGAATGTAGAAATAATCATTCCACCAAAGATTGTTGATCCAACTGCTAATCTAGACGCCTCACCTGCGCCCGGACCTATGTTACCTACTATAAGAGGTAACATTGCAATCATGGTGCTTAATGAAGTCATTATAATTGGTCTTATTCTTAATTTACAAGCTTCCATCAATGCTTCCTCAATTTTTGCGCCAGTTGTTCGAATTTGATTAGTATAGTCAACGATAAGAATACTATTTTTTGTGGATATACCGATTAATATAATCAAGGCGATTTGTGAAAATATATTTATCGAACTATTTAGAAATAAAATGAATACAAGACCACCAAAAACTGCAAGAGGAACAGTCAATATAATAATAAAAGGATGGACAAACGAATTAAAAGTAGCAGCCATAACTAAATATGCAGTTATTAATGCTAAAGCGAAAATAAGAAATATTTCGTTACTAGTCTCTTTTAGTTCTTCGGACTTACCTTTCCAAGTTATTTGATTTTGAGGAGCAACTCGCAACATTACATCTTCTAAATATTTTATAGCTTCAGATAATGTATATTCTTCAGATAAAGCTGCTGAGATAGTTACTGCTCTTTGTCTATTATATCTAGGTAATGACTCAGCGGTTCCTTTCTCTTCAAACTCTACCAAACTTGCAACAGATACTAATTTTCCAGTAGTTTCAGATCTTACAAAAATCTTTGATAAGCCATCTTTATCTCGTCTATCTGCTAAATATTGCTGAAGAATTATGGGGTATTCTCTTCCTTCTTTATTATATGTTGTAACCCTCTTTCCACCGTATAATGTTTCGAGAGTTCTACCAATATTTTCTATTGAAACACCTAAATCATTTGCTCGATTTTTATTTGTGATTAATTTTACTTCAGGTTTATTTTTTGTGTAATCACTTTCAATTCTAAACATATTTCTATTTCTTCTTAGCTCTCTTAAAACTTGACTTTGAATTTGCTCTAACTCTTCATAACTTGTTCCATAAATCACCATTTGAACTGGTTTATTGTAGCTAGAAACTCTTATGGATTGAGGTGATATAGGAAACGCAAACGTTTCTGGCACACTAACAACTTGACCAATAGCTTCTCTTAAAACAACTTGTGTGCTCTTTTCTCTATTTTTCCATTCATCTAAAAGTGCAATTATAATAAAAGTATTATATGAAGTTGCGGACTTACCGAAACCAGGTACCCTCATAATTAATCTTTGGTAAGGGCTGTCTTCTGCTTGTAACAATTTTAATATTCTTCCCTCAATTATTTGGGCCTTTTCTTGTGTGTACTCGAATGAACTTCCTTCATCAGTAGAACCAATTATTAAATAAGCTCCCCTATCTTCTAATGGTATCAATTCTTTTTTAGTAAAGTTAAATAAATAAATTGAAGCTGCAATTAATAGAATTATAAATATCGAAATTGTTTTCTGTTTATTAATCCAAAATTTTAAGGTATCGGTATAAAATTCTGTAAAAGATTTAAATCCATTATTGAATTTTTTTACAAAAAAATTAATTCTTTCCTTTTTATTTAAAAACTTACTTCCTAACATTGGTGAAAGAGTTAAAGCCACAAACGAAGAAACAACAATTGAGAAAGATAGTGCTATTGCAGTTTCCTTAAACAAGGTACCAGCTATACCCTCAATAAAAATTAAAGGTAAAAAAACTGCAACTAAGATTAAAGTTGTAGCTATTATCGCAAATGTTATTTGTTTTGAGCCTTTATAAGCAGCTACAAGTGGCGTTTCTCCTTTTTCAATTCTTGTATAAATTGCATCTGTCATTATTACAGAATCATCAGTTATTATTCCAATTGCTAAAATAAAACTTAGGAGAACAAATATATTTATAGAAAGATCAAATATATATAAACCTAAAAACGAACCAATTAAACTTACTGGCAAAGCTACAGCTGGTACAATTACAGCTTTTAGGTTTCCTAAAAACAAGTAAATTATTACTACAACCAAAATAAAAGCAATAATTAAACTTTTATAAACTTCCTGTATTGCAGTTCCTACGTAAGTTGCTCTATTAAATGCTATTTCTAACTTTAAACCATCTGGTAACGATTGATTTAAAACGTTTATTTTCTCTTTAATTTGATTTGAAAGTTCGACAGTTGATGCTCCACTTTTTGCGTATATTCCAATCCCAACTGTTTTTAAATTAGCTGCATTTTTTCTTTGAGCTTTAAATAAAGTTTTCTCAGAAACTGGACCAAGCTCAACATTTGCAATATCAGAAAGAGTTGTGACTTTATCTTTGTTTTTCTTAAGAGGAAGCTTTTTGATTGTTTCAATGTTAGAGTAAGACTTATCAATATTAAGAGTTAAATCTTTGTTACTAGCTTCTAAAGTTCCAGCGGGGATGTTTATATTTTCATTTCTTAATGCTCTCTCGACTTCCTGAATAGTAAGATTATTGGCTGCTAATTTGATAGGATCTACCCAAACTCTAACACTTAGCTCTCTTAATCCACCGACTAAAATTCTACCAACATTTGGTACGCTCGAAAAGGCATCTATAAGATATCTTTCTGCATAATCACCCAAATCCAAATCATTCCAAGTTGGTGATGAAAGCGCAACCCACATAGTAGTTGTAAAACCTGCTGCTTGTTTCAAAATTTGAGGCGGGTTTGCTTGATCTGGCAAATTGTCCGCAACTCTTGATACTCTTTCTCTTATGTCATTTGCTGCATCATCTAAATCTATATCTGTATTAAAATAAATATTTATTCTACTTCTTCCATTAAGCGAACTAGAATCAATGTTCTTAATTCCTTCCGCTCCTCCTATAACATCTTCTATTTTTTGTGTTATTTCTTCATCAACAATTTCAGCTGAAGCAGATTTATAATCAGTTTGTACCTGTACTACTGGAGGCTGAATGCCATCTGGTAATTCTCTAACAGGTAATTCCCAAAATACAAAAATTCCAAAAATAATTAGTATCATTGACATTACCCATGCAACGACAGGTCTTTTAATACTAACTTCAGTTATATACATGTATTAATTATTTTTTATTTTCTTGTTTTTCAGAGTCAGACTTTTTAAATATATTTAATTTTTGTAACCACGCAAACATACCATTCTTGTTTTCTTTAGTATCTTTTTTCTTTTTTCCACCCCAACCAGATTTGTTTTGATTTGCTACTTTAGCACCCTTTTTTATAGGTCTTATTATTAAATTTGGTCTGACTTTTTTTGTACCCTCAGCAACAACTTTGTCACCAACTTTTAGACCATTTAAAACTTCAACAAAACCCAGGTATCTATCGCCGGTATCAATATTTGTTTTTAATACCTTATTTTTTTCGTCAACTTTATAGATAAATATATTATCACCTTCCACTATTGTGCTGGTATCTGGGATACTTAAGCTTTCTCTTGTATCATATTTTATTGAAATTTCTAAAAATGAGCCAGGCAAAATTTCACCAGATGTATTGTCCATTTTTATCCTTGTTGGTAATGATCTAGTATCCTCACTAATTCGACTAGCTAACGAGTCAACTTGACCTTTATATGTTTTATCTTTGTATCCAGAAAATTTTATATCAACAGGTAAACCAACCTTAATAAATGGTACAAACATTTCAGGTATATCTACATCACAATAGATAATACTGGTATTTTCGAGATTAACTAAGATTGAAGATTTTGAAACTTCGATGTCTTCTGAAAATTCTCTTTTTCCAATTGTTCCATCAAACTGAGCAGTAATTTTTCTATTTTTAAGTTCTGCAATTACATCACCTTTTTTTACTTTTTGATTAAAGTTGATAGGTTTAAGTATTTCATACTTCTCAATTTTATAGGATTGTGTTTTAAATGGTCTTGCTGTCCCGTATGTGCTTATTAAATTTTCAAAAACTCTATTTTCAGCTGCAGTAACAATTATTCCTGGAGGTGGTCTTTTACTAAATTTCTTCTTAAAATGATTTCCAATCATTGTTCTACCAACAATCACTGTAGCTATAATTAAAAAGAAAATTATTATTATGCTTGTAATTTTTGTTGATCTTTTCATATTTTATATTTTACCATATTCAGCCCATGAACCATCATAAATGACTGGAAGATATTTATTATTTACTTGAGAATATGCAAGTGCCAAAACACATGCTGTGATCCCAGAACCGCAAGAAAACACTACATTTACTGGGTCATTTAAAGATAAATCTTTAAAATAAGAAGAAATTTCAGATTTACTTTTAAAAGTAAAATCGTCATTGATAAGGGTTTTAAACGGTAAGCAAATTGAATTAGGAATTGAACCACTTCTTACATTTTTTCTTGGGTCTGGAGTTGTGCCATTAAAACGATCTTTGCTTCTCGCATCAACTAAATCAAATTTTTTTTTAATTATATTTTGGTCAATCTGATCTTTGCTCTTAACCATTCCATTATTTTCTTTTGCTTTATAGCTAGCTGTTTGAATAATTATATTATTAGCAGAAGTTATTCTTTTTTCTTTTTTCCATTTATTAAAACCTCCATCTAAAACATGTACTTTCTTTTTATCATGGCCAAAGTAAATTAAATTAAACCATACTCTACAAGCACTTAAAACATCAGAATTATCATAAATCACAATTTCGTCTTCGTTAGATATGCCCATAGATGATAGTATATTTTCCCACGAACTAATGTCCGTTAACATATGTGGTAAGTCGGTTGATTTATTACAATTTTTGTCGATATCAAAAAAAATTGCATTTGGTATATGCTCTTTATTAAATTCTTCTTTACCATCTCTATTTGTTGCAGGCATATGCCAAGAGCCATCAATTATTTTTACATTTGAGAGATTTTTTTCTAGCCACTCAGTTGATATAAGTGACATTAGAAACTTTTTTCCAAATATTTCTGATGATAATCCTCGGCTTTGTTATAATTTTTTGATTTTGATATTTTGGTAACGATTTTACCCTTAAATTTTTCATTAATTTCTTTCAATACTTTGTTAGCGATTTTATTTTGATTTTCATCATGAACAAATATTTCACTTCTATACTGAGTACCTACATCTGGACCTTGCCGGTTTAAAGTAGTTGGATCATGAAATTCAAAAAAGTTTCTTATTATTTCCTCATAAGAAATTTTAGTATTATCAAATTCAACTTTAACTACTTCTGCGTGATTGGTGTCACCATAACATACTTCTTTATAAGATGTCTTCTCAGTATTACCTCCACAATATCCAACCTCTGTATTTATTACTCCATCTAACTTACTAAATTTTATTTCGGGTCCCCAAAAACATCCAAGTGCTAAAGTTGCTATTTCCATTGCTAAAAATTTTAATTAATCTAAAGTTATTATCATGCTTTCCAAAAATCAATTAGGCTTTTTTTACATGTTTTTATCAATATGTGCCTTTTCATTTATGGATGTAATAGTCAAGTGGTCATCAGATTATCCAATTGGACAGGTAATGTTTTTTAGAGGTCTATTTGGTCTTTTGCCAATAATTTTTTTAGTTCCTAAGACAAGATTTAGAGATTTTTACAAAACAAATAGACCAGGATTACATTTAATTAGATGTTGTTCAGGACTGATAGCTTTAGCTGCAATATTTTTGGCACTAAGAAACCTACCACTTGCAACAGTTACAAGTATTTCATTTGCTGCACCTATATTTACAACTTTGCTATCAATATTTTTACTAAGTGAGAAAGTAGGAGTATATAGATGGGCCGCAGTATTTGTTGGTTTTATTGGTGTTTTAGTAATTACCCAACCAGGATTTTCTAGCTTAAATATTTATTATTTATTTCCAATAATCTTTTGTATTGGAATGTCTTACGTTGCAATTACAATTAGAAAACTTTCATCCACAGAACCAGTCTGGTTGATCTCATTCTTTTTTTCTTTTGCAATTACAGTTGTTGGAGTTTTATCAATACCATTTGGGTGGATCATGCCAACTTTCAATGATTTCTTACTATTATGTACAATTGGCTTGTTGGGAGGAACAGCTAATTTATTATTAAGTCAATCATATAAATTATCCGAGGTTTCTCTGGTTACACCTCTTAAATATTTAGGATTAATATTTGCAATATCTTTTGGATATTTTATTTGGGATGAAATTCCCACAACTAAAACATTGATGGGTGCTTCACTGGTAATAATATCATCAATCATTATATTTCGAAGAGAAATATATTTAAATAAACAAGTAACGGTAAGTAGAAATGAGTAAGGCACCGACATATTGGAAAAAAGCTAGAACATATCTTTCAAAAAAAGATAGTATTATGAGATCATTGATTAAAAAATATAAAGATAATAATTTAACTACTAGAAAAGATGTCTTTTATTCTTTATGCAAAAGTATAATAGGACAACAAATAAGTGTTGCTGCTGCAGACTCTGTCTTCAAAAAATTTGAATTGGCATGTAAAAAAAAAATTAATCCAAAAATTGTTTCAAAGCTTAAAACATCACAACTTAAAAAATGCGGTCTTAGTCGTCAAAAAATAAGGGGTATCTTGGAAATGTCTCAAAAATTTAAAGATAAAAGTTTTAATCCAAGATTAATTTCGAAAATGAGCGATGAAGAAGCAATTATATACTTATCAACTTTAAGACAAATTGGAAGATGGTCAGCAGAGATGATTTTGTTATTTACTTATAATAGGTCTAATATCTGGCCAGTTCAGGATATTGGGTTATTAAGAGCAATATCAAACAACTATAAAAAAAAATATTTTCCACCTGAAATTTTTGTAAAAAAGCTTCAAAAAAGATTTTCTCCATACTGCTCTGTTGCCACTTGGTATTTGTGGCGTTCAATTGATGACGATACTATTCAGTATTAGCACCCTGCACAATAAACATATGTCTTTTTGTAGTTTGTTCTGCATAAGACCAAGCTTTTAAATAATCTTCTGAGTCATGACAAGATATGGCCATGTCGTAACTGGGAAATTCCCAAATGACGGTCCTTAATATTTTGTCACCACTATAATATTTTAGTTTGCCTCCTCTAACTACAGGAGTACCACCAAATTTTTTTATAACTGGTATTGCATTTTCACCATATTTTTTTAGGTTATCTTGATCTGAAATCTCTGTATACAAACTCACCCAATACGCCTTCATATTTGCCCCTTTTCTAAGTTATTCCATTCCTTCAAATATCATATGTTCTCTAATTACATTATCTTTAAGATATGTTCTTGCCTCAACATATTCTTCAGAATCGTAGCATTTTTTAGCAGTTTCCACGTCTGGGAACTCTGCAAGTGCTATTCTAACCATTTCTCTACCTTCAAGTGCAATGTTATTTGCACTTCGAGCTAAAATTTTTCCAGAATGTTTTAATACAGCTTCCTTTGCTTTATCTGCATATTTTTTCATTCTTTCAGGGTCTTTAATTTCACTATAAGTTGCAATCCAGTAACCTTTCATGATTCTCCTTTTTAATTTTTTTTTTTTATGTTACCAAATTTTATGGCAGAAAAATTAATAATCAATTATGAAGATTATAAATTAGCAGTTGAAAAGTTAGCTCTTACAATTGAAAAAAATTACAAACCATCTGTTTTAGTCGGAATAATGAGGGGTGCAGCACCTATAATTGATATGCTATCAAGAATATTTAAATTGCCTACTGCTTATGTTGTTATTCAAAGTTATTCTGGAGAAACTGTAGAAAATAAACAGGGCGAACTTATTTTTGCAAGAGACATAAGCTCAATAGCTAAAAATGAAGACTTTAAAAATGTTTTATTAGTTGATGATTTATCCGATACTGGACTTACATTAAATGAAAGTATTAAATGGTTAAAAAATTATGCTCCAGTGAAAAACCATATTCAACAAATAAAAACAGCTTGTCTTTGGAAAAAAAAATCCTCTTCTTTTACTCCAGATTTTTGTCCAATTTTACTAGATGGAGATCCTTGGATAGTTCAACCTTCAGAATATTATGATGAAATAGATATTAATGGTTTAAAGAAAAAACATTCATAAAAAAAGGCCAACTATATAAGTTGGCCTTTTTAATTTTTTTTAAAAATTATTTTGGAATATCTCCTTCAACACCTTTTACATAAACACTCATTCCAGCTAACATTCCATCATCAGCTACTTTTCCTTCGGCAACTAATATATTACCTTTTTGGTCATATATAGGACCTGTGAACGAATGAACTTTTCCTGATGCTAGATCTTTTTGAAGCTGCTCTACTTCTTTAACTAAGTCAGCACCCATTGCAGAATTATATGGTCCCATAGCTACCATACCTTCCTTTAATCCATGCCATGTGTCTTGTTGATTCCATGTGCCATCTCTTGCAGCAATAGCTCTTTCAACATAATATGGTGCCCAATCATCTATAATTGAAGTCAAAATTGATTTAGGAGCAAATCTCTGCATGTCACTTGCTTGACCAAATGACCATACACCTGCCTTCTCCGCTGTTTGAACTGGTGCTGTACTATCTGTATGTTGCATAATTATATCTGCACCTTGATCGATTAAAGCTTGCGCAGCTTCAGCTTCTTTACCTGGATCATACCAAGTAAACACCCATACAATCTTAGTTTTAATATTTGGATTGACTTTTTGTGCAGCAAGAGTCATTGCGTTAATTCCTCTTATTACTTCAGGAATTGGAAAAGATGCAATATAGCCAATCGTGTTAGTCTTAGTCATTTTTCCAGCAATATGGCCTAAAAGAGTTCTTCCTTCGTAAAACCTTGCAGAATAAGTAGAAACATTTGAGTGTTCTCTCTTATAACCTGTTGCGTGTTCAAATTTTACATTTGGAAAATCTTTTGCAACTTTGTTAGTTGGATCCATATATCCAAAACTAGTTGTAAAAATTAAATCGTGGCCAGATTGAGCCAGTTGTCTTATCACTCTTTCTGCATCAGCACCTTCTGGAACACTTTCAACAAATGTTGTTTTTATTCCAGCTGCCTCTACAGCGTTTCTACCTTCGTGATGTTGAAATGTCCATCCATGGTCACCAGTTGGGCCAACATAGACAAAACCAACTTTAAAATCTGCATTTGAGTTTACACTAAACCCAAGTAGAAAAATTGCAGAAATTAAATATTTAAAAAAGTTTTTATACATTTTGAATTTCCCCTTTAAATTTTTTTTGTGAAGCTTTAAGTTAATCAAAATTCAAAAAAAAAAAATAATTATTTTCGAATAGCTAACATTACTTTTCCTTATAGAATATTCTTCCTAAGGAAGTTGGGGTATTAAGTTTTATTTTTCTACTGTCACGAGAGATTACAACTAAAACTATTATTGTCATCAGATAAGGTAATGCACTTAAAAATTGAACTGGTATTCTAAACCCTATTGCTTGCATATGTAATTGTAGAATTGTAATCCCACCAAAAATTAAAGCACCAATTAAAACTTTTATAGGACTCCAGGTTGCAAATACAACCAAAGCCAAAGCTATCCATCCTCTTCCAGCTGTCATATTTTCAATCCACTGTGGAGTGTATATTAAAGATAGATATGCACCTGCTAAGCCACACATAGCTCCTCCATAAAGAATACAACAGTATCTAACTAGAATAACATTTATACCTTGATTAGATGCCGAAACAGGCGAATCACCAACAGCTCTAACAACTAAACCTAATTTAGTTTTTTTCAAAAAATAATTGGTTAAAAATGGTAAAGCAAAAGCAAAATATAAAACTATAGAGTGTCCAAATAATATTGGACCAAAAAACGGAATACTTTCTCTTAAACTTGAAAATAAAATTGGAAATTCTTTTCCAGGGATACCAACAAAATTTTTTCCTAACATTGCGGATAAACCAATGCCAAAAATAGTTAATGCCAAACCTGTTGCAACATGGTTTGTAAGAAGAGATTGCGTTAAAAATCCAAAGATTATTGAAATTATAACTCCTGATAACATAGAGCCTACGATTGCTATAAAAAGGTTGTCTGTTATTACCATTAAAGCAAAACCAGATATTGCTCCGATTATCATCATTCCTTCGACACCCAAATTTAAAACGCCCGATCTTTCAGTAATCAATTCACCTGAAGCAGCAAGTATTAATGGCACTGATGAAGCCATTATTGATCCTATCAGAATTCCTATAAAACTAATGTCTAAGCTCATTTTTTTTTAAACTTAAAATTTTAACTTTGAAAAAAAGCAAATAATCAGATGCGAGTAAAAAAAATAAGATCATACCCTGAAAGACTTGGCCGGTATATTTTGGTATTTGTAAAAAAATTTGAGCCGTTTCAGCACCTAGGTATGTCAATGCAACAACCAAAGATGCAAAAATAATGCCAAAAGGATTAAGACGACCTAAAAAAGCGACAATAATCGCTGTAAAACCGTAATCGGGGGATATCATTCTATGCAGTTGTCCAATAGGTCCAGTAATTTCACCAACTCCAGCTAATCCCGCGCAAGCACCACTAATCATAAAAACAACCAAAATCATGGTTTTTCCTTTAAACCCAGCATACTTAGCAGTTTTTAAACTCAGACCAGATACTTTAATCTGAAAGCCTAAATAGGTTTTATAAAGAGTAAACCAACTCAGCATAACTGCTGCGAGAGCTAAAAAAATACCAGCATGAATTCTCAAACCCTCAAATAATAATGGCATTCTAGATGAGTCACTAAATTGTCTTGTTTCAGGAAAATTAAAACCTTCAGGATTACTCCATGGCCCAACTACTAAGTAATCTAAGAGTAGCTTTGAAACGTAAACTAACATAAGACTAACTAAAATCTCGTTTGTATTAAAATATGTTTTAAGGATTGCTGGGATAAGTGCAAAGACCATTCCCCCGATTGCTCCAGCAAGTATAACTAAAGGCAGTATATAAAAACCTTCTTGATTATAAAATAAAAGAGCAACTCCACCTCCTACAATCGCACCAAAAGTTAATTGTCCTTCTGCACCAATATTCCAATTATTACTTTTAAAACAAAATGATAAACCAATAGCAATTAGGCAAAGGGGGGTTGCTTTGAGTAGCAATTCACTGAAACCATATAAATTTGAAATTGGAGTTATAAAGTAAAACTTAAGTGCTTCTATTGGATTAAAACCTAATATATAAAAAATTATACCACCACCTAAAATTGTAAGTATGATTGCAATAAAAGGAGTAAAAAAATATAATGCCATTGGTACATCATTTCTTTTTTCAATTTTAATCAATGGAACCTCCTCCCATTAGAACTCCTAATTTTTCTGGAGTGACTTCCTCTGAAGGCATTATTTTTGAAAGCTTGCCTTTGTAAATAACTGCAATTCTATCACTGAGTTTTAATAACTCCTCCGTATCTGTAGAAATTAAAATCGTTGATTTTTCTTGATCGTTAATTTTTATAAGTGTTTCATGAATATAATTGATTGCACCCACATCGAGTCCCCATGTTGGATTGTAACAAATTAATAATTCCGGAGCTGTAATTAACTCTCTTCCTAAAATAAGTTTTTGTAAATTTCCACCCGATAGAAATTGACTTTTTAATTCAACATTGTCTGTATTTACTGAGAAGTCAGATAATATTTTCTTTGAATGCTCTTTAATTTTTTTTTCATTTACCAAACCTTTTTCAAAAAAATTTGATGACTTGAAATTATTTAAAGCTACATTTTCATATATTTTTAATTCAGGTACAGCCGCTTGAGATATTCTATCTTCAGGAGAAAAAGCCATTAAATACTCTCGTCTTTGCTTTGGATTTAATTTAGCAATTTCCTTATTTCGAAAAATGATTGATGCATCTGGTGTAATTATTTCCCCACTCAAAATTTGAAAGAGTTCATTTTGACCATTGCCAGAAATACCCGCTATACCTAAACATTCTCCTTTTTTTACAGAAAAATTTAGATTAACTAAATTTGTTTCAAAAGGATCATCGCTATAAAAATTTAAATGTTTTACTTTAAATATCTCATCTTTATTTTTGGAAATATTAATTTTTTTCTTAATTTTCGCTAGTTTTTGACCAACCATCTTATTTGCAAGGGTTTCAACTCTTTCATTTTGTGTTTGGCTAACCGATACAACCTTACCTTTTCGCATTACAGCAACCTCATCACATAAAGACAAAACTTCTTTTAACTTGTGAGTTATATAAATAATTAATATTCCTTCATCACAGAATTTTTTTAAAGATATAAATAATTCCTCTGTTTCCTGCTCAGTCAAAACAGATGTAGGCTCGTCCATGATTAGAACTTTAGGGTTTCTTAAAAGACATCTTATAATCTCAACTTTTTGCTTTTGCCCTGCTGATAAATTTAATACAGGAACATCAAGATCAATACTAAAGTTATATTTTTTTAATATTTCATTTATTCTTACCCTTAAACTTTTGTTATCTTCAGTTGCATCTATACTTAAGTTTTCAAATACTGATAAAGTTTCAAATAAATTGAAATGCTGAAAAACCATTCCAATTTTATTTTTTTTGGCATCGAGTGGAGAGCTTAATTTTAAATTTTTTTCATTTAAAAAAACCTCACCATTATCTGGGCTTATTACACCAGACAGAATTTTTACTAATGTAGATTTTCCAGCTCCGTTCTCTCCTAATAGCGCGTATATTTTTCCACTTTTAAATTGAAGAGATACATTATCATTAGCTATACACCCTGGATATATTTTTGATATATTTGATATTCTTAAGTCTGTTGCCATAACATTTCTTTAATATAATAAATCAATAACTCAATAATCTTTAAAATTTCCTATCTTTTCAAATTTGTATTAAATTCAAACAATTTAATGAAAGTTTTGAACAAATTGTTAACATAATTCAACTTTAGGTATGTATTAATGATTGTTGCTTTTAAAAATAATACTTTATCAAAAAAATTTATTGCTCTGTTTATCATATTAACAATAATTTTTTTAAATGGATGCCAAACAATTAAAAAGAAATCTGATGAAGTGGCTGAAAAAGAGAATGAAAAATTTGGTCAATTCGTTGGAAAAGAAGTTAATGAGATGAGATTAGAATTAGGCTCACCTTCAGAAGATTTTGTCAATGAACTTGGAAATGAAATGCTTATCTACAAAACAAAAAAATATGGAATTCCTTGTGAAAGAAAATTTGAGGTGAATGCATCAGGGATTATTATCGGATTTAGCTCTAGTGGATGTATTTAGCCTTGTGGGGACTAGCCCCACAAGCAAGGCACTTATTTAATTTCAATAAGTTTCTTTTTTTTATGTTCCGGGATAATCCTTTCACATGCAATTGTTAAAAGACCATCTTTTAACTCTGCACCATTCACTTTTACATCATCAGCAATTGTAAATGATCTCGCAAATTGTCTTTGCGATATACCTTTGTGGATTATCTCTCCATCTTGGTTTTTGTTTTCACTTCTATCAACTTGTTTAGTTCTTACAGTTAATAGATTATCTTCAAACTCTACCTCAACATCTTTTTTGCTAAAACCAGCTAAAGCAACTTCAATTGAGTAGTTATCTTTGCCAGTTCTTCTTATGTTGTAAGGCGGGTAGTTTGATTGCATACTTAAACCACCATTGCCCAACATACTTTCGAATTGGTCAAACATATCGTCAAAACCAATTGAGAAAGGCCGAAGTGAGTTGAAAATTGATAGATCCTTACTTGTCATATTATCCTCCTTTAATTAAGCAAGTTTATTTATTGCTAGCCCCATTAGGCGACTAACAATGTTTATATGGTAATTAATTTTGATATTTCAAGATCAAGTGTTTAGTTTTCCAGCTATTTTCAAAGCGAACGCGTAGTCAACTGCAATCTCCTCAATTGCTCCATCTCTCCCAGATTTTCCTCCATGACCTGCATTCATTTCTGTTTTTAATAAAAGTAAATTGTTATCCGTTTTGTAATCCCTTAATTTTGCAGTAAATTTTGCTGGCTCATCAAATAATACCCTATTATCACTTAAACTTGTTGTTATCAAAATGTTTGGGTAATCCATCTTTTTAATATTGTTATAAGGTGCATATGAAAATATGTAATCAAAGTGTTCTTTTTTATCTTTAGCATTTCCAAATTCATCAAATTCGCCGACTGTTAATGGTAACGAATGGTCTAAGTTCGTGGTCAACGAGTCAACGAAAGGAACAGCCATAACAATACCCAAAAATAATTCAGGCGCTTTGTTAACAACGGCTCCCATTAAAAGACCTCCAGCAGATCCACCCATTCCAATAATATTACCTTTAGACGTAAACTTTTTTTCAATTAAAAATTTTGCAGAAGCAATGTAATCTTCAAAAGTATTTTTCTTGTTTAATAACTTTCCTTCTTTCCACCATTTCATTCCTTTTTCCATACCGCCTCTAATATGAGAAGTTACCCATATAATATCTCGCTCTATTAAACTTATTCTGGTTGAAGAAAAACTTGGTGACATAGAACTACCATAAGATCCATACCCATATAATAATAATTTTGCAGATCCATCTAATTTAGTTTTTTTATGTCTTGTTATAGTTATAGGAACCATTCTTCCGTCATGAGAGGCACACTCTAATCTTTCAACTATGTAGTCATCAGAATTATGGCCACTAGGAATCTCTTGTTCTTTAACTAATTTTTTCTCTTTTGTTTTAAGATTGTATAGGTAAGTCCTTCCGGGAGTTTTTGGTGATGAATATGATAAATAAACGGTATCAGTATTTCTATCTCTTTGGGTTAACGACACACCAGGAACAATAACTTTTTCATCTGAAAAAAATATTTCTTCTTCTTCATCATTTTTTGGATTTCTTAATATTAATTTTGATAATGCATTAGAAGTTTCAGATCTTATAATCCAATCATTTAAAAAAATTAATCCTCCAATTAAAACCTCTTCTCGTGCAGGTATAAATGTTTCCCACTCCTTTTTTTCTAAATCATTTGTCTTTTCGATCTTAAAATCTTCTGCATCTTCATTTGTATGTTTATAGAAATTACCATTCCATGAATTAACAGAATATATTATCCCTCTTTTTCTTTTATCAATTAATTTTGGTTTTGGAATTATTTCATCTGCTTTAAAATAATACTGTTCGGACGTATTATGATCAGATGACGTAATAAAAAAATACTTTTCGTCAGAGCTAAGACCTATTCCTACAGTAAATGCTTCACTTTCTTCTTTAAATATAAGAATATCTTTACTAGTAGGAGTTCCAATTTCATGCCTGTAAATTTCTCTTGGTCTGTGATTGTCATCAAGCTTAGAGTAAAAAATATATTTGTCATCTAAGCTAAATGTTATTCCACCACTTGTATTTTCAATTTTTTCACCAACTTGCTCTCGACTTTTAATATCTCTTATATGTATGGTGTAATATTCAGATCCTTTTAAATCTAATGAATAAGCTAGTAATTTATCATTATAGCTAACTTCTAAGTCTCCAAGCCCAAAATATTCTGTTTTAAGCTTTGCTTTTTCTAAATCACCATTCCAAATTTCTTCTATTTCATCAGAATCAATTTTTTTTCTTAACTTTATAGAATAATTTCCTTTTGTTGTTGTTTTTGTCCAGTAACTATATCTTACATCTTTGAATGGAAGAGACTCATCATCAAGTTTAATTCTTCCTTTAATTTCATCGAATAAAACTTTTTGAATTTCTTTTGTATCTGACATTTGATGACTAAAATAATCATTTTCATCTTCAAGATATTTTCTCACCTCTGGCAATAATTTTGAACTATCTTTCAATACTTCAAGTATATTTTCCTGATGTATCCAACTATAATCGTCTTCCCAAGTTACGTTGTGACAAGATTTTAATTCTGGTTTTTTTTTAAGCTGTGGTATTTTCATTTAAATTTAATTAATTTATGAATATTTTTTTTGCAATACTAATAATCTTTATAATTCTTTATATTTTACTCAATTGGTTTGCCAAAACCTCAACAAAAAAAATATCAAAATTTGTAAGAACATTTATTATAATTTCTTCAATATTGTTAGCGGTAATAATGGCATATGCAGGAAGATATATATTTTCCTTACCATTTATGTTGGCTATTTTGCCTTTAATTAAAACGAAAGCAGGTATTTCTTTATTTCAGCTATTTAGATTATGGGGACTTTTTAGAGTTTTAAAAAATTCTGGCAGATTTAATTTTAATCAATTTAATCAAAATATGTCATCTCAGAATATGAGTTTAGATGAAGCATATAGAATTTTAAATTTAGATCCCAAAAAAAAATATACAAAAGATGAAGTGATGAATTCTTATAAAAAAATTATGAAAAAAATTCATCCAGATAGAAGTCCAGAATTAAATAATATTGCTACTTTAGTGAACCAAGCCAAAGACACAGTCTTAAAATCGGTTGTTTAAGTATAACTTAGTATTGATTTGTACACTTGTTCGACCTTAATTAAATTTGGATCAATTTCACTTCCATGTGTAATATTATTAACATTATATCCTTCAGGAATAATTCTAATATGATTAGGAGTATAATCCGTATATGCTTTTGGTGAGTCCAATAAAATTACAAGGCTTGGTTTGCCAGATTGTGAAGAAATATGTGAACCAAATGAATCATTCCCCACATACATATCTGCAGAAGCTATAAAAGGTATTACTTCCGAGATATTTTTGTTACTAAGATCTGTAATATTATCTCCTTCAACTTTATCCATTATTTCTTGAGCAATTAATTTTTCATTAGGACCACACAAAATAAAAAAATTAAATTTATTTAGTTTATTTAATTCATTTATTAGATTTGAGTAATTATCAGTGCCCCATTTTGTTGTTGGACCTGAAGATCCAGCTCCTATTACAATGTTAAATTTTGATTTATCAAAATAAGTTGAGATACTTTTAAGTTTATTTTCATTTACGTGAATTTTTGTGTATGTTTGACATTTCTCAATGTTTAATACACTCGCAGTAAACTTTTGTGCTGCATTAATTAAATGAAGATTTTTCTTTTTAAATAAAGGATAGTGATAAATATCTTTTATTCCAGCTAACTTACACGCGATGAATATTCTAGGACTTGGATAATAAATAAATATTTTATCAAAATTGTATTTTTTTAATTCCGATGAAAAACTAAATATATTTTTAAATTTATTATATTTTTTATCTATTACTATGACTTCTTTAATTTTAGGATCATCCTCTAATGCATCCGACAAATTATTGCATAATGTAAAAACTGTTATAGGTCCAAACTTTTCAGATAACTGATGCACATAACTTAAATGTAACAAATTTGCCCCAAGACCTATATAGCTAAGATAAACACAAACTTTCATAAGTATTTAGAATATATTTTTTTATTATTTTTTTCTTAAATCTATTCTATAATTATAGTCATATAATTAAGTTATGATTAATGGAATATATGCAGCTACATTGTCAGTATTAGATAAAAATCTGGCGTTAAATAGTGAAAAAACTATTAAATATGCTGAAAATCTAATCGACAAAGGTTGCCATGGAGTAGTTTTTTTTGGAAGTACTGGACAATCACAACTCATATCTCTTTCGGAAAAAATTCAATTAATCAATTTGTTACCAAAAAGTAATTATAGGGACAAATTTATAATTGGAACCGGTCTTAATTCGCTAGTTGATAATATTAATTTGATAAAAATAGCCAAATCAAATGGGTTTAATAAATTTCTAATTATGCCCCCTGCCTATTATAAGTATAGCGATCACGATGTGATTAATTTTTACTCAAGAATAATAGATGAAATTAATGAATGTAAAATAATTTTATATAATTTCGAAAAATTCTCAGGATATAAATTTAGTATTGATTGTGTTGAAGAGCTAGTAAAAAAATTTCCAAGTCAAATAGTTGGAGTAAAAGACAGTTCTTATAATTTGTATGAAAATTTGAAAATAGATAATTTTTCAGTAATGCCAGGTTCAGAGTCAAAATTATTGAAAGGACTTGAACTAGGTTGCTCTGGAATAATTACAGCAACAACAAATGTTACTTCAGTTTTAGCAAGAGATGTTTACGATAAATTTCAAAATGGATCAGATCAATCTTCAAACGAAAAGTTGTGTTTAGTAAGAAGCATTTTCGATAAATTTAATTTAATCTCTGGATTACATACTTTTATGGCGCAAATTGATCAGGACTACCAGAATTTAATTCCACCATTAAAGTTATTAAATGAAAACGAAAAAAAAATATTTTTTGATGAACTTCAAAAGCTTGATTTTGATTTTAAGCACTTAAAAGCAGCATAATGAAACTTATAAATTTTTTAAATGATTTATTCAAAGAAGATGGCTTTATCTTAATAGATTATAATTCTAACAGATATGTTATAGGAAAGCCTTTGAAAGAAATTCCTATAGAATTACAATTGTTAGACAAAAGTTTGCATAAAAAATTACTTTTCCATCCTGATTTATATTTTGGTGAAGCATATACCAATGGCTCTTTAAGATTAAAAAATGGAACCTTGACGGAATTTCTTGATATAGCTTTTAAAAATATTGGAAGAGCAGATATTAATATATATGGAAAGATATTAAATAAAATAAAGGGAACTTTAAAATATTTAACAAGTTTTAATAAAATTGTTAAATCTAAACAAAATGTTGCACACCATTATGATATTTCAGAAAAATTATATGATTTGTTTCTTGATAAAAAAAGACAATATTCATGTGCATACTTCAAAAATGAGAATGATAGCTTGGAAACTGCTCAAGAAAATAAAATTGATCACATAATTAAAAAACTTCATATACAACCTAACCAAAAAGTTTTAGATATTGGATCTGGTTGGGGAACACTTGCAATTGACATTGCAAAAAAAACAAAAGCTTCAGTTACCGGAATTACACTTTCAGAAAATCAATTAAAATATAGCCAAGAAAAAGCCAAAGAATTAAATTTAGATAATCAAGTTGAATTTAAATTAATAGATTACAGACAATTGAATGAAAAATTTGATAGGATAGTTAGTGTTGGAATGTTTGAACATGTTGGAAAAAAATTCTATGAAACCTATTTTAATAGAGTGTCTCAAATGTTAAAAAAGGATGGAGTAGCTTTGATACACACAATTGGATCAAATCTACCACCTAGAGACCCACAGCCTTGGATAACAAAATATATATTTCCTGGTGGATATACTCCTAGTTTAAGCGAAATAGCGAGGCCAATAGAGGATTCTGGACTTATAGCTACAGATATAGAGATTTTAAGGATGCACTATGCTCACACATTAAGAAATTGGAGAGAAAGATTTCTATCAAAAAAAGATCAAGTTTTAGAAATGTTTGATGAAAAATTTTTAAGGATGTGGGAATTTTATCTTACAAGTTGTGAAATGGCTTTTAAATGGGGAGATCAAGTTGTATTTCAACTTCAGCTAACTAAAGATATTAGGTCTGTTCCTAATACTAGAGACTATATTTATTAAAAATTAGCTGATAAAGCTGTATCTCTTAAATGAAAAAAAAGAAAAAAAAACCTAAAAAAAAAAATTTAAAAACAAAGGTTAAAAAATCAAAAAATAAATCCAAGGCAAAAACAAAGAAAAAAAGACCAAAATTAAAAAAAAAAATAACAAAAAGATTAAATCGAAGAAAAAAAATAAAAAAAGTTAAGTTAAAGACAAGTACTGAAAAGGGTATTATTTCAAGAACGGTCAGACTTGAGGAAGATTTAAAAAATAAGTTTTCTTTCAAATTTAGTTTTAATTTATTAGCAATTGATAAATTAATACAAAAATTTTTTCAAAGTATAGAATTTAAATTAATTCGTTTTAAAGAAATAAGAGCTGAGGAAAAAAGGCAAATTAAACTTGAGAAAATTGAGCAAGCAGAAAAGGAAAAAATCGAAATTGAAAAACAGAAGAAAGTAGATGAGTTAGCTTTTTTAAAAGAAAAAGAAATCCAGTTAAAACAAGAACAAAAATTAGAAAGAGAAAGAACAAAAGATATAAAATTATTCTTAAGAAAAGAACAGGCTATACTAAGAAAAGAGCAGGCGGAGAGACAAAAGAAATTTTTACAAGAATTAAAATTAGAAAAGCAAATAGAAAAGTTTAGAATAAGAGAGGTAAAAGAATTAGAACAACTAGAAAAATTAGCGTTAAGAGAAAAGAGAGAGGATTATTCAGGATTACAAGAGCGTATCGAAAAACTAAAATTAAAATATCAACAAATAAGAGATCAGAAAATAAGAGAACGAGTTGAAGCTTTAGGCGTAGAAACACAAGAAGGAGACGATAGAGCAAAATTACTTCAAAGAGAAAGGGAGTATACTTTAGCTAGGCAAAAAATTGAGTTTGCACTTGAAAGCTTTTACAGAAGTGCGAATAGTTTAGTTTTTCAACTTAATAAAAGATATATAACTAAACATATGTCTATCTTGAGATGCATAGACAGAAGATTCGAAACTGGAGAGATATTTATAAAATGGGATGAGACAATTGATGATGAGTGGTTAATACTAATTTATATTAAAAATAATTCTCCAGATGAAGGTATAGTCATTGAAGATAAAACAAATGAAGAAAAAAATATTTCACATGAATTTAAACCAAGTGAAATTTTTAAAGCCTCAGATTTAATGGTAGATTCATTAACCCAGCTGATTGCAAAAAAAAGATCTAAGAACAATTAAATTTGTTGGTCTTTGATAATTTCTTCTATTAACTTTATATTTTCTCCACTTTTGATTAATGGATAAATAGATTTTGCTTTTCTCAAGTCATCAACTGCTTTTTCATATTCCTTTAAGCTTAAGTATATTTGCGCTCGTCCTGATAATGCTCCAAAATGTCTTGGCTCTAGATCTAAAACTTTTTCAATATCATCTAACGATTTCTCATAATCCCCCAATAAAAATAGTAATGTTGCTCTCTTATTCCAACCCTCCGCCCATTTTGGGTCCTCATTAATCACATCTGTAAATAGTTTTAATGCCATTCTATACTGCTGATGGTACATGGAATAAGTTCCGTTCTCTAATTTGTTCGTCAGATAATCATTGTTTGGGTGTCTTGTCCATTTATTCCAAATTTGATCCTCTAGCTTTTCTGCTTGTTGTAAATTTTTTGCATTAAGCAATTCTTTAAACAATATATTTAAATTGTCTGAATACACATTATTTGTACTTACAAATAAAAATATAATTATAAAACTTAAGTATTTTTTAATCACTGACATATACAGATACTCCTCTAGAATTAATGTCTACATCAAATTTTTTATGTAATGGTGGAAAAGCTCTTTGAGAACAATCCAGTCTATCACAAGTTCTACATGAAACCCCTACAGGTATCTCTGATTTTTTATCATTCAAATCTAAGTTTTCCGTATAAACAAAATCTCTTGCATATTTGGCTTCACATCCAAGTCCAATAGATAACATACTTTTTTTTTGTCCATATCTTCCTATACCTTTTTCAACAGTTCTTGCTATACATACATACTTTTCGCCATTAGTCATTTTACTTACTGCAGCCTGTATAACACCAGGTCTAGAAAAAGCCGAATATACGTTCCATCGAGGACAAGCACCACCATAACGTGGTATTTCTATACCTGACAATGAAAATCTTTTTGAAATATTACCAGCGACATCAACTCTCAAAAAATGAAAAGGAACCCCAGGTAATTTAGGATCATTCAAACATGTGACCCTATGTGTGACTTGTTCGAATGAAGTTGCAAAAGTATTTTGCAATAACTCTAAATCATATTTAAGTTTTTTACATTCAGAATGAAATAATTTGTAGGGCATTAAAATTGCTGCACCACAATAGTTTAATAAAGCAACTTTTGTTAATTTTTTCGACTCTTCGTTTGGATAATTAAAAGTATCAAGATAAGAATTTATTATATCACTTGCTCCTTCTTGTACAATTTGAGCTGCTGCATGTAATTTCTTTGTTTCCAAAGATAAATAATCAGACAATAGTAACTTTCTATTTTTGTTATCATAAATTTTTGAGAATGGTTTTCCTTCCTCAGGAATTATATCTTGCACTTCAATTTTATACTCTGATTTTAAATAATCACATAAAGCAATATATCTTGTTCTATTATTTTGTTTTATTTGTTCAAAGATTTGATTTGCAAATTCCTCTAGTTTTGGAAAAAAATTTCTATTTTCTTGCAAAAAATCTGAAATTACTTCTCCGGGAAATGAGTTTTTTCTATTATCTACAATTTTTCCTGAAAGTTTTTCAATTTTGTTAACTAATTCATGATCTTTTTTTTTCAAAATGTCTCCTAATCTTATAAGAGCTTTACCAATTTTTGGATTACTATTTGCAAGATCTTTAACTTCTGGACCAACTATATCCAAATCTTCAAAAAGTTGATCATCAAGCAATTCTGAAATTGTGTTGACCATATTGATATCTGATTTATTTGTTAGATCGCTAATGTTGATGCTTAACTCCTCACAAATTTTTAAAAGTAATTCCCCGTCAATTTTTCTTTTACCACCCTCGATTAAAGCTAAATAACTTGGTGAAATGTTAAGTTGTGAGGCTAGTTTATTTGCCTGCATACCTAGCTGTCTTCTAAAAGCTTTTATTTTTGGACCAATGTTTAATTCTACTTGACTCATTTACTATTTGTAAACTTTGTAAATTATTATTTACAAAAAATTTATTGTATTTACAGGAGTTTTAACATTTTTAGTGGATTTTGTAAATATTGTAAATTATAAAGTTTACATGGACAAAAATACTATAAAAAACATTGAAACTAGTTCTCAAACTACAAATTACCAAGAGCACCAAGAGCATAGAAGCAGAGGGGTTTATTTAAGAGATGACCACTGCGATTGGGGATCAAGTGGAATGAATGAGTTTACAGAAGAATATAACGAAAAGTAAAAAGAATTAGTTTTTTTAAAGGGGGAATAATGTCAGCCGAGAAAATCTCGTACGAGTTGAAAAGATTTGCAGGAATACAAAGGGATTATAAGCCAGATGAAGTAGAAAGGCTAAGAGGATCTATTAGAATTGAGTATTCAATGTGTAAACAGCAATCTCAAAAACTCTGGAGATTGTTGAATACAGAGCCATATGTAAACACACTTGGTTCTTTATCAGGAAATCAAGCTGTTCAACATGCAAAAGCAGGTTTAAAAGCGATCTATTTAAGTGGTTGGCAAGTTGCAGCAGACGCAAACAGTGCTGGTGAAATGTATCCTGATCAATCTTTGTATCCTTACGACAGCGCACCTAAATTAGTTGAGTCTATGAATAATTCTTTAATTAGAGCTGATCAAATTCAGCATATGGAAATAGCAGATGGAGATATGAATAGCAGCGAAAGAACTGATTACATGTTGCCAATTATTGCAGATGGTGAAGCAGGATTTGGTGGGCCGTTAAATGTATTTGAGCTAACAAAAAAATTTATAAAAGCTGGCGCAGCTGGAGTTCATTTTGAAGACCAACTAGCTAGTGAAAAAAAATGTGGACATATGGGTGGTAAGGTACTTGTTCCTACTGGAACCATGGTCCGAAATCTAAAAGCAGCAAGATTGGCAGCTGATATTGCCGACGTTCCTCTCATTATTCTTGCAAGAACAGATGCCAATGCTGCGAAACTAATAACAAACGATTTTGATGAAAATGATAAACCGTTTTTAACTGGAGAAAGATCACCTGAAGGCTTTTATTATGTAAAAGATGGTATTGATCAAGCAATCTCAAGAGGGTTAGCTTATGCACCTTACGCAGATTTAATATGGTGTGAAACTGCAACACCTAATTTAGAAGAGGCAAAAAAGTTTGCTGATGCAATACATGCAAAATTTCCTGGAAAGATGTTGGCTTATAATTGCTCTCCATCATTTAATTGGAAGAAGCATTTATCTGATGATGAGATTGCAACATTTCAAACTAAAATTGGAATGATGGGATATAAATTTCAATTTATAACTTTAGCAGGTTTCCATACGCAAAATATTGCTATTTTTGAGCTTGCAGAAAAGTATAAAAAGGAAGGTATGACTGCTTACTCTAGAATACAACAAAATGAATTTGCTAGAGAAAAAGACGGATATACCAGTGTTAAACATCAACGAGAAGTTGGTACTTCTTATTTTGATGCAGTTTCCAATACAATAAGTTCTGGAAAGAGCTCCACAACAGCAATGGAAGGCTCGACAGAATCTGAGCAATTTTAATTACTCTTTAGCTTTTGGATTTGATCCCAGGCTGAATTAATAGCTCTCATTTTCTTTTTACTTTCCTCAATAACTTCCTGAGGAACTCCTTTACTTAGAAGTAAGTCAGGATGATGTTCCTTACTTAATTTTAAATATCTTTTTCTAATATCTGTAAGATTATCATCAGGTTTGCTCTCTAATACCACATATGGATTGAGTTTATCTGATGATTTTCTACCCTCAACTATTCCATTGAACTGAGCATCACTAAGACCAAATAATTGGGAAACATGTTGTATCATTCTAAATTCTTGATCACTTATATTTCCATCAGCTTCTGCAATATAGAATAATATATTAATGACTTCTTCCAACACATTTATATTTCCTTGATAGATCTGAGCTATTTGTTTTGCATATGGTTCGTAACCAGTGCTTTCTTCTTTAGCTTTATTAAAAATTTTTCCAACTTGATCTAATTCATGTTCTGGAATTTTGAGTTTATCTTTTACCGCTATTAATTCCTCTCTACTAACCTGACCGTCTGCTTTACTCAGTTTAGCTGATAAAACTATAAGAGCTAATGCAAAAACTTGTTGAGGTTGTGCAAAAGATTTAAATCTTGATCTTGATACTTTTCCACCAATTAAGGAACCCAATAGCATCCCAAACGGTCCTCCTAAAGAAAAACCGATCATCCCACCAATTAAACTTCCCCAGATAGACATATAAAAAAAATTTAATATAATTTAATATATTTATGTTCTCAACTTTTTTAGCTTTAACATTTTTATTCTTAATGTTTATGTGGTCATTGGCCTGGGTAAATTATTATAATAAACTAGATAAAAGATTTGGTTCGTCTCTATGGAGATGGAGTTATGACTATCCAGTGCCAGGTGATAGAGACATTTCTTTTCTTGATGATAAAAAATTTGTTATTTTAAGAAGAAAGAGAAATAGAGCAGTTACAGTTATGTATTTTATTTTATTTTTCTCTTTTTTTATATTTTTATCTTTTGTAACCCAGATTTTATACGCTATTCAACATTAGTTTAGTTGGTGTTTATTTTTTAAATACAAAAAGAACGCTACAATTTCATATCCAACATAAAATAACTGGTAAATGACAGGGAGTTTAAAAAATTTATAAAGAAACTTGTATTTTGGAATACTTTTCCAAATAAGTAAAAAAGCATCAATACCCACATAGATTTTTCCATCTTGTTCTACATGAAGCCTTCTTAGAAGCTCTTTATCAGTTTTTTTTGTTTCTAATTCAGCATTTTTATTTTTAGTTATGTCTATCCAATTCAAATTTTCTATGTTTTCTTTTTTATAAATATTAATTTCTGCTCTACAGATTTTGCATGAATTGTTAAAAAAAACCTTCATAATTAAACTATATTTGAATATTTTATTTTTACAAATGTGCCAAATAAGCAGTTGATATATTAATAATCACTACTACATTCTTTGAATGACAAATTTCTTCAAAGAAACAGATATAGATACATCACAAGCTGAAGCAATTGTTACTGAAACCTTAAAAAATTGTGATGACGGAGAATTATATTTAGAAAATCATAAATCTGAGTCTATTGTTTTAGATGATAATAAAATAAAGAGTTCAACTTATAATTCTGATCAAGGATATGGTTTCAGAGCTGTTACAGGCGAAGTTGTTGCATACTCTCATTCTAATGATATTTCAAAACAGTCACTAAGAAAATCAAGCGATAATTTAAAAGATACGTTAAAGTCAAAAAAAGGAACCTACAACCATGAAATTCCTAAAACTAACAGCAAATATTACGAAAATATTAATCCTATTGAAAGCAAGACTTTCGATTCAAAGATAGATTTGCTTAAAAGTGTTAATAACTATTTAAGATCAAAAGGCTCAATTGTAAATCAAGTAACTGCAAATTTTTTAGGTGAACATAAATCAATAGAAATTATTAGGTCTGATAATCAAATTTTGAAAGATGATAGACCATTAGTCAGATTCAACGTTTCCGTTGTTTTAGAAAAAGATGGAAAAAAAGAAACAGGTGTTTATGGAGTTGGAGGAAGACAAAGTTATGATGATTATCTAAAAGACGGAAGCTGGAAAGATGTTTGTGATGAAGCTTTTAGAATCGCAAATGTCAATTTAGAAAGCAAACCAGCGCCAGCAGGAGAAATGAAAGTTGTTTTAGGCCCTGGATGGCCAGCAATTTTAATTCATGAAGCAATCGGACATGGTCTTGAGGGAGATTTTAATAGAAAAAAAACTTCAGCATTTCATAGTTTAATGGGGCAGCAAGTAGCTAGCGAAGGAGTTACGATTGTAGATGACGGGACCTTAAATCAAAGAAGAGGAAGTTTAACGATAGATGATGAAGGAACGCCTACTGAAAATACAGTTTTAATAGAAAATGGAATTTTAAAAAACTATATGCAAGACCGTTTAAACGCTCGTCTAATGGGAACTAAGTCAACAGGTAGTGGAAGAAGAGAAAGTTATAAACATGTGGTTTTACCAAGAATGAGAAATACAATGATGTTGTCAGGTAAATATTCACAAGATGAAATGATAAGTTCAGTTGATAAAGGTATTTTCGCTGTGAGTTTTGGGGGAGGACAAGTAGACATAACTTCAGGAAAATTTGTTTTTAACTGTACGGAAGCATATGAAATCAATAATGGCAAAATAGGATCACCAATCAAAGGTGCTACATTAATTGGAGATGGACCGTCAATTTTAAAAGAAGTTTCATTAGTTGGTAATGATATGAAATTAGATCCAGGTATTGGGACATGTGGTAAAGCTGGACAAGGTGTTCCAGTAGGAGTAGCTCAGCCATCAATTCTTATAAATAAGATGACTGTTGGTGGAACAAAACTTTAATCTAAATGATAAGGGATCAGGAATTTTTAAAAGATATAGCGTCTTATTGTATTGAAAACTCTAAAAAACTAGGAGCAACAGATGTGGGTGTAAAAGTAATTCACTCTGTCTCAGAAAATGTTAGTTTTAGAAACAAAAAGTTAGACGAGTCAAATAGAGCAGATAGTTTTGCTGTCAATTTAACTACTTATATAGAGAAAAAAAAATCAAGCATTAATTCATCAGATTTATCTAAATCAAACTTAGAAAAACTAATAGAGCGTTGTATTGATGCTACAAAAATTACTCCATCAGATGAAAATAATTCGTTACCAGATAAAGATTTAATGTCTAAAGAGATAAGAGACCTTAATCTCTATGATGAAACACATTATCCAAATGATAAAAAGATTGAATTTTTAAAAAAAGTTGAAGAGACAGCATCAACGGACGAAAAAATAGTTAATACTGAAGCTGGTTTTACCGAAAATAAAAATAATTTTATACTCGCAAACAGTAATGGTTTTTTAGGTGGATACAAAACCTCAAATTTTTCATCTTCATGTGTAGCTGTATCAAGAATTAACGGTGCTATGGAAAGAGATTATGAGTTTGGTAGCACAAGATTCTTGGAAGATATGATGGAACCAGAAGAAATTGGAAAAATAGCTGCCGACAAAGCAATAAAAAAATTAGGTCCAAAAAAAATCAAGAGTGAAAGAATTGGCGTTATATTCGATAAAAGAATTTCCAAAGGAATACTAAGCACACTAGCAAGTGCAATTAGTGCGAGTGCTATTGCAAGAGGAACTTCTTTTTTAAAAGATCAAATCAATTCTGAAGTTTTTCCAAATTCAATTAATATCATTGATAATCCAAAAATTGAAAAAGGATTAGGTTCCCAAAACTTTGATAGCGAAGGAGTTGAAACCAATTCTTTGAAACTAGTTGAGAATGGTATTTTAAAAAATTATTTAATTGATACTTATTATGGTAAAAAGTTAAATTTAAAATCTAATGGTAGGTCTGGAGGAACAACAAACTTATACTTTCAAAACGGTACCTTAAGTTTTAAGGATTTGCTAAATTCAGAAAAAAAGTTTCTATATATAACAGAGACTATAGGCCATGGAGGCAATATTATTACAGGAGATTACTCAGTTGGAGCGTCAGGATTTATGGTTGAGGATGGAGAATTAACTTACCCAGTAAGTGAAATAACTATAGCTGGAAATTTTAAGGAAATGTTTAAGAATATTACTTTGGCAAATGATTTAGAGATGAAATACTCAACAAATGCTCCTACTTTGTTGATTAATCAAATGACAGTAGCGGGAAAATAATTATTGAATTTTTTTTAGTCTATATTCCCATAGACCCATTCTTTTATAAGCCACTTTTATAATCAATGCTTTTTTTTTATCGTACCATATTTCAAAATTTAATTTTTTATCATCAGATAGATTTGGGTTAGTAGAAAAAAGTCTAAAATGTTCTACATCATATTCTTCATTATAAAGTTTAATTTTTTCTTTTCCTAAAAATTCTATGTTTTGTTTTTTTACACTTCCAGATAATGGACTTATTTGTGTTTCAGTTTGCAAAATTCTATGATTCCACCAATGACCGATAATATTTTCTCTATCCGCCTCACCCTTATATGATGATCCATCAATTATAAACTTCTCTTTTTTTTCATCAAAAATTAAATTTACATATTTTCTCTTATTGTTTTGAAATGTTTCTGAGTTAAATGAAATTAATTGGTCTCCAATATATTCTTCAGTACCCCTACTATTTATAGAGAATACTGTAACACCCAATAATTTCACTTCAAAATTGGTTGTATTTTTTACAATAAATTTATTTTCTTCTTTTTTAAATGTGAAAATACTTTCTCCAATTTTTTCATCATCTTTAAATATCTCCATTTCTATGTTTGAATAATTTTTATAGTGATCAGTATGTGCTTGTAAAAAAACAGGAGATAAAACTAATAATATTACCAAGAATTTTCTCATTATTTCATATTATTTTAACTAACTTGTCAGAACTTTATATAGAATTTTTATGTTTAAAAGATAAATAGTCTAAAGAATTATGTTTTTAACCATTAAAAATATTCCCTCAAAATCCTGGAGCTCAGAAAAACCTTTAAATTTAAAACCTAAATTTACAACTTTTTTACTTTTATGTATTGGTTTGTCTTTGTTTGGGTTGGGTGAGGGCCTTTTATTAGTTTCTACGACTGGTAATTCTCCATGGTCTGTTCTTGCAGAAGGGTTGTCAAACATATTAAATATTTCGATTGGTTTATCTACATTAATAATAAGCATTGTTGTTTTAGGGTTTTGGTTTCCACTAAAACAAAAACCAGGAATTGGTACAATTTTAAATATTTTAATTATAGCAGCCATAATTGACATGACGCTTTTTCTTTTTGATCCTCCTTTAGCTACTTTTTCAAAATATATTCTTGCTGTATTTTCTGTTTTACTTGTCGGTTTAGGAAGCGGCATATACTTAATTGCAAATTTAGGTCCTGGTCCTAGAGATGGATTGATGACAGGTCTAACAAAAAAAACGCAACTGCCTATTGCTTTAATTCGAGCTACTTTAGAAATTTCAGCTGTTATATCTGGTTGGTATTTGGGAGGAACTGTTGGTTTGGGCACTATAATATTTGCATTTGGGATAGGCCCTGCTGTAGCTTTAGGAATTTATATTGTGGATAAAGTTACAAAGTAAATGTTTTTTGTGGACAATTAGTCGATTGTTAATACTGAATAAAAATTGTAAATATAAATTATGTCTATAAAAAATTGGATGAAAGAATCAGCAAATATACTATTTGACGATAGTAAAAATGATTTAAGAGCTCTTCCCAAAACTGTGAGACTACAAATATTATTAGTTTTAAGTTTTATATGGACAACAGTATTTAGTTTATACGTATTTTCATATGCCACTTTTGCATTTGGTTGGGCAGGGACATATGTTGCTCATATAGGTTTAATTTTTGCTGTTTATTATACGTTTAAACAATTTCATAGAGCTGAAGCAAAAGCTGTTAGTGTTTTTAAGACAAAAAATTTTGATCCATTTAAAGTTATGACAATCGTTTTTGTCATAGTTTTTATTTTTGTTTTCTCTAAAGGAATTGAAGTATTGACAAGAACAAACTCTTACTCAATTCCATATGACGGACCTAGTAAATCAGCGTTTGAAAAGTGGCTGCCTTTTACCAAAAATAAATCTGAATAATAATTTTTTAAGAAGCTTCTGATAATTTAGAGAGCTTTTTTCTCTCGTGAGGATCAAGCACAGCTTTCCTTAATCTGCATGAATTTGGTGTAATTTCTAGTGCTTCATCAGAATTTAACATGCTCAATTGTTCAGCGATAGACATCTTTCTTACAGGAGTTAAAACAACATTTTCATCTGTCCCTTGTGTCCTCATATTTGTAAGTTTTTTACCTTTCATGACATTTATAATCATATCACCAGGTTTAGGTGACAAACCTACAATCATACCAGAATAAACTGGATCGTTATGAGTAACAAACATTTCTCCTCTTGCCTGTAGATTATAAATTGCAAATGCTACTGCTTTTCCTTGTTCCATAGAAATTAATGCACCATTTCTTCTGCCTTCCATATCTCCCTCAAATTTTCCATAAGAATGAAATATTCTGTTTATTACTCCCATTCCTTTAGTTAAAGTAAGAAATCTACTGGTGTATCCCATTAAACCTCTAGTTGGTGCATGAAAGATTAATCGTTTTTTATTTTTTCCAGTATCTTTAAGATCTATTAATTTACCTTTTCTTTTATTCATGGAGTCTATGATTTTAGAAGAGAATTCTTCGTCAAGATCCATAGTAATTTCTTCAATAGGTTCTAATTTTTCACCATTTTCATTTTTTTGAAATAAAACTCTCGGAGGACTTACCGTCATTTCAAATCCTTCACGTCTCATTTGTGTTAATAATATTTCTAACATCAATTCACCTCTTCCACTTATTTCAAATGAATCTTTGTTTTCATTTTCTGAAAATGAAATCCCGACATTATTCTGAGCCTCTTGAACCAATCTCTCTCTAATTTGAGTACTTGTAAGTTTTTTACCTTCAGTACCAGCTAATGGAGAACTGTTTACTGTTATTTTAATAGACATCGTTGGTGGATCAATAGGGGTTGCTTGGATTGGTGTATCTACCTCAGTATCACATATGGTATCAGCAACATTTGCTTTTTCTAATCCAGCGATAACTACAATATCTCCAGCTTCACCAACTTCTATTGGTACTTTTTTTGTACCCTCGTATCTAAATATTTTAGTCAACCTTCCTTCATCAACTTTTTCTCCATCAAGATTAATTGCCTTGATTTGTTGGTTTGCTTTTGCAGTACCTTGAGAAATTCTACCAACTAAACTTCTACCCAAAAAACTATCAGCATATAAAAGGGTCGAAAGCATTGCAAAAGGCTTGGACTTGTCGAATTCTGCTGGCTTAACATGGTCTATTACTAAATCTAATAATGGATTTAAATTCTCTCTTGGACCATCTATTTCATTAGATGCCCAGCCAGATCTTCCACTTGCGTAAATAACTGGAAAGTCTAATTGTTCTTCATTGGCATCTAAGCTGACAAATAAGTCAAAAGTCTCATTTAAAACTTCATCGGCTCTTTGGTCAGCCTTGTCTAATTTATTAATAACTACTATTGGTTTAAGGCCTTGTTTAAGTGCTTTAGCTAATACAAATTTAGTTTGTGGCATTACTCCTTCGGCTGAATCTATTAACAATAATGCACCATCAGCCATACTAAGGACTCTTTCAACTTCTGCAGCAAAATCTCTGTGTCCAGGTGTATCAATAATATTAATCCTAGAGTCTTTCCAATTTATTGAGGCTGGTTTAGCAAGAATTGTAATACCTCTCTCCTTTTCAAGTTCTCCAGTGTCCATTAGTCTTTCATCAACAACTTCATTTTCTCTAAAAGAACCACTCTGTTTCATTAAGTTATCAATCAAAGTAGTCTTGCCATGGTCAACGTGAGCAATTATGGTGATGTTACGTATTGATGTTGTCATTTGCGCGTTCTTATATATTCAAAAAATTTTTTTTCAATTCAAAAAAAAAGGGCAGTAAAAACTGCCCTTTTTGAATTTTTCCTTGAGTAAAACTAGGATTACATTCCCATTCCACCCATGCCGCCCATACCACCCATTCCTCCAGGAGGCATACCAGCTCCACCAGCATCTTTTTCATCCGGTTTATCTGCTATCATTGCTTCAGTTGTTACTAATAACCCAGATATAGAAGCAGCATCTTGAAGTGCTGTTCTAACAACTTTAACTGGATCAATAATACCTTCTTTAAACATATCAACATATTGCTCTGATTGTGCATCGTAACCATTACTTGGCTTGTTGGTTTCTAATAATTTACCAACAACCACTGATCCATCAACACCTGCATTTGTTGTGATTTGTCTAATAGGTGCTTGCAAAGCGCTTTTGACAATTTCTACACCAGCTTTTTGATCGTCACCTTTTACTTTTAGACTATCAAGTTCTTTTGAAGCATAAAGCAATGCACATCCACCACCAACAACAATACCTTCTTCAACTGCTGCTCTTGTAGCATTTAATGCATCCTCAACTCTATCTTTTCTTTCTTTAACTTCTACTTCAGTAGCACCTCCAACTTTGATTACAGCTACACCACCTGCTAGCTTGGCAAGTCTCTCTTGTAGTTTTTCTCTATCATAGTCTGATGTTGTTTCTTCGACTTGAGCTTTGATTTGAGCACATCTTGCTTCAATATCAGATTTTTTACCTGCTCCACTTACAATTGTACTATTTTCTTTATCAACTTTTACACGTTTGGCAGATCCAAGATCATTGAGTTTAACATTTTCAAGTTTAATACCTAAATCTTCAGAGATAACTTGTCCGCCTGTAAGAATTGCAATATCTTCTAACATTGCTTTTCTTCTATCTCCAAAACCAGGCGCCTTAACAGCAACAACTTTTAAACCACCTCTAAGTTTGTTAACTACAAGTGTTGCTAGTGCCTCTCCCTCGACATCTTCTGAAATTATCATTAATGGTCTACCCGCTTGTACAACAGCTTCTAACAATGGAACCATCGGTTGAAGATTCGTTAATTTTTTCTCGTGGAGAAGAATTAGTGGATTTTCTAGCTCTGTAGTCATTTTATCACCATTTGTAATAAAATAAGGAGAAAGATAACCTCTATCAAATTGCATACCTTCAACTACATCAAGTTCTGTTTCAATTCCTTTTGCTTCTTCAACAGTAATTACTCCTTCGTTACCAACCTTTTGCATAGCTTTTGAAATCATTGCACCAATTTCTTTATCACCATTTGCTGAAATTGTACCAACTTGTGCAATCTCATCACTATCTTTTACTTTTTTAGCTGATGAAATTAATTTATTTTTTACATGATCTACAGCAGCATCAATCCCTCTTTTAACATCCATTGGGTTCATTCCTGCTGTTACATACTTACAACCTTCTTTAACAATTGCTTGAGCTAAAATTGTTGCAGTTGTTGTTCCATCACCAGCCTCATCGTTAGTTTTGCTAGCAACTTCTTTAACCATTTGTGCACCCATATTCTCAAATTTATCATCAAGATCAATTTCTTTTGCAACTGAAACACCATCTTTAGTTGTTCTTGGCGCACCATAAGATTTGTCGATAACAACATTTCTTCCTTTTGGTCCAAGAGTAACTTTTACAGTGTTGGCAAGTATATCAACTCCCTTTAACATTGATGCTCTAGCATCTGAATCAAATTTTACTATTTTAGCCATTCTTAACTCTCCTTATTATTTATTTACCTGTTGCAATACCCATAATGTCTGACTCTTTCATTATGCTGTACTCTTTACCATCGATTTTAACTTCTGTTCCTGACCACTTACCGAATAAAACTTTATCCCCTACTTTAACGTCCATAGGTATTAGTTTTCCATCTTCAGTTTTTGCACCTCCTCCGACAGCAACAACTTTACCTTCTTGAGGTTTTTCTTGAGCTGTATCTGGAATAATTATGCCACCAGCAGTTTTTTCGCTGCTATCTAAAACTTCTATTAAAACACGGTCATGTAATGGTTTAAACTTCATACAAATTCTCCTTTAAATTAGCAGTCATATAGAGACATATTTAATAATTTTCAAGATCTTGAATAAAAATTATGGTCTAAAAAACTCAAGAATTAAGCTTATTTTTAAGCTATACCTCAAGTATGCCCCAAAACTTAGACAAAGATGGATTAAGATCTAAAATAAACAGTTACGAATTATTTTTTATCGACATATGGGGAGTGATCCACAACGGATTAGAAATTTTTGAAGATTCTATCGAAGTGTTAGAAAATTTAAAAAAAAATAATAAAGAGTTTGTATTACTTACTAATGCGCCGAGACCAAATTTTACAGTTATTGATTTTTTGAAAAAAATGGGGCTCAAAAAATTTTATGAAAATGTATATACTTCTGGAGAAGCTTCATTAAAATATTTAATAGAAAATTTTCAAAATTCAAAATTTTATCACATTGGACCACCAAGAGATTTCGACTTATTTAAAAGATTTGAACAAAATAAAGTTAGGAATATTAATCAAGCTGATTATTTTATTTGTACAGGGTTATTTGAAGATCATGAGACAAAACTTGAATATTATGAAGATTTACTTGAGAAGTTTTCAAATAAAAAATTTGTGTGTACAAATCCTGACTTAATTGTTGATAGAGGGGATGTTAGAGAGTTTTGTGCAGGATCAGTTGCAAAAATATTTGAAGAAATTGGTGGAAAAGTAATTTACTTTGGGAAACCTTATCCTCCAGTTTATAATTTATCAGCTAACATAAATGGTAAAAATGTTTTATGTATCGGAGATAATATGAACACAGATATAAAAGGAGCTAATATTCAAAATTTTGATAATTTGTTAATAACGAGTGGTATACATAAAAAAGAATTAAGTATTCATAAAATTGATAAATTAGAAAAAAAATATGGAGTGAGCGTGAATTACACTCAAACAAAATTAAAATGGTGAACAAAATTAAAATTTACAAAAATTTCAAGATTTTAAGAAAACATCAAAATGCTATGATATTAATTGGTAATTTTGATGGCTTACACTTAGGCCATCAAAGATTATTCAAAGAGGCAAAAAAATATAAAAAAAAATATAATTCAAAAATTGGAGTAGTAACTTTTGATCCAATACCAAAAATGTATTTTGATAAAAGTATTACGAATTATCGACTTTCAAATCTTAATCAAAAGAGCAGATATTTTAGTGATTATAACGTAGATTTTTTAATAAATAAAAAATTTGATAAAAAATTCTCCAAAATATCTTGTCATAATTTTATTAAAAATATTTTATGCAAAAAGTTAAGTGCAAGTTACATTTTTGTTAGTAATAATTTTAGATTTGGAAATAGGAGAGAGGGTGACGTAAATTTATTAAAAAGATTTCAAAAAAAATATAATTACAAATTAATTAATCCAAAACCGTTATATAAAAAAAATAAAATTATTTCCTCAACATTAATTAGAAAATTAATTGAAAATGGCAATTTAAAAATTGCAAATCAACTTTTATCAAGAAATTGGTCAATAGAAGGTGTTGTAGAAAAGGGTAGAATGATGGGACGAAAAATTGGCTTTCCTACATGCAACATAAATATAAAAAATTATGTAATACCAAAAGTAGGCGTTTATGCAGTTGATGTTTATATCGAAAAAAATAGAAAAAAGATCAAAGGAATAGCAAATATTGGGTATAGACCTACTTTTAATCAAAAAAAATTATTACTAGAGGTAAATTTATTTAAATTTTCTGGAAATCTTTATAATAAAAACCTAACTATTAATTTTACAAAATTTATTAGAGGAGAAACAAAATTTAAAAATATTGATGCTTTGAAAAAACAAATAAATAAAGATATCAAAGTTGCTAAAAGATAAAATTTCATGAGCAAGGAACATATAAATTTACCTAAAACAAAATTCTCAATGAAGGCAAATTTGCCAAATAAGGAACCAAATTACATAGAATTTTGGAAGAAAATTGACCTTTACAATTTGTTAAGACAAAAAAGTAAAGGGCAAGAAAAATTTGTACTTCATGATGGGCCTCCATATGCAAATGGAAATATTCATATGGGTACTGCCTTAAATAAAATCTTAAAAGACATAATTACAAAATTTCATCAAATGGATGGTAAAGACTCAGTTTATGTTCCTGGATGGGATTGCCATGGTTTGCCTATTGAGTGGAAAATTGAAGAACAGTACAAAAAGAATAAAAAAAATAAAAATGATGTTCCAATTATTGAATTCAGAAAAGAATGTAGAGAATTTGCAAATAAATGGATAGATGTCCATAAGAGAGAATTTACAAGACTTGGGGTAATCGGTGATTGGGAAAATTACTATTCAACAATGTCATTTGATGCTGAAGCTCAAATAGTTAGAGAGCTTGGAAAATTTCTTAAAGAAGGAAGCCTTTATAGAGGTTACAAGCCAGTTCTTTGGTCAACTGTTGAAAAAACAGCTTTAGCTGATGCTGAGGTTGAATACATGGATCATGTTTCAGATACAATTTATGCAGCATTCAACGTAAAAAATTCAAATTTAGATATAATTAAAGGTGCTGATGTAATAATTTGGACGACAACTCCATGGACTATTCCTGCAAATAAAGCTTTAGCTTACAATGCTGGCCTAAAATATGTTTTACTTGAAATAAACGATAACAAAAATTTTGTTGATAGAAAGATAGTAATTTCAAAGGATCTACTAGAACCTTTTAAAAAAGATACTTCTATTGAAAATATAAAAGTTTTAGACGAATTTTTAGGAAAAGATTTGAAAGGAACAATTTGCAGTCATCCATTTTTTAAAATGGGATATGATTATAATATCCCAATGCTTGAGGCTAATTTTGTTACCACTGAGCAAGGCACAGGTATTGTTCACTGCGCTCCAAGCCATGGACCAGATGATTTCAATCTTTGTTTAAATAATAATATTAAAGCAATTGAAACAGTTGATGGTGATGGAAAATATACAAATGAAATTAAACATTTTGAAGGTTTACATATTTTTAAGGCCAATAACTTAATTATTGAAAAATTAGATGAGCAAAAAAATTTATTAACAAACGGAAAACTTACTCACTCTTATCCACATTCTTGGAGATCAAAAGCTCCATTAGTTCACAGAGCAACTCCACAATGGTTTATTTCTATGGAAAGCCATGGATTAAGAGATAAAGCATTAAAAGCCATCGACAATACAGATTTTTATCCTTCCAAAGGAAAAGAAAGAATAAAATCAATGATTGAAACTAGGCCTGATTGGTGTGTATCAAGACAGAGAGTTTGGGGTGTACCGCTACCGATTTTTATCTCAAAAAAAACAGGTGATGTTTTAGTTGATGATGAAGTTTTTGAAAATATTGCAAAAATTTACGAAAAAGAAGGTTCTGATTGTTGGTTTAATGAAGATTATCAGATCTTTCTTGGAGATAAGTATAAAGCAGAAGATTATGACAAATTATCAGATATAGTTGAGGTTTGGTTTGACAGTGGATCTACTCACTCTTTTGTCTTAGAAAAAAGAGATGACCTTAAATGGCCTGCATCGATGTATTTAGAGGGTTCAGATCAACATAGAGGATGGTTTCATTCTTCATTACTAGAATCGTGTGGAACAAGAGGTGTTGCTCCATTTGAAAGCATTCTTTCTCATGGTTTTGTCGTAGATGGAAAAGGTCTAAAAATGTCAAAATCAACAGGTAACGTAATTGCTCCACAAGATATACTTAAAAAATATGGAGCTGATATATTAAGAATTTGGGTTGCATCTTCAAATTATGCTGAGGATCTTAGAATAGATTATTCAATTTTAGATCAACATGCAGAGTCTTATAGAAAAATTAGAAACACGTTTAGATATCTTTTAGGAAATATTCAAGATCAACATGAAAGTCTTGATTTTGAAAAAGTTAAGTTTGAAAACTTTGACTCACTTGAAAAATTTATGCTTCACAGAATTTATGTAATTAATGAAAATTTTAAGAACAATTTTAAAGTTTATAATTTCCATAATTTGTACAAAGAGTTACTAAATTTTTGTACAGTAGAGCTGTCTGCTTTTTATTTCGATATCAGGAAAGATACTTTGTATTGTGAGGCTTTAAATTCCAATAAAAGAAAAAACTGCATAACTCTTTTAAATATTATTTTACAGTGCCTTCTTAAATGGTTTGCGCCAATATTATCATTTACAACCGAAGAAATTTATCAATTGGTTAAAAAAGAAGAAGACAGCCAAAGCATACATTTACAAAATTTTGTCTCAGTTCCAAATTCTTGGAATAATGAGGAACTTAGTTCAGATTGGGAATATGTTAAAAAAATTAGAGATATAGCAAATATTTCAATTGAGAATATGAGAGCTGAAAAATCAATTGGTTCAAGTTTAGAGGCAATGATTGAAATAAAGTTAAATAAAGAATTTTATGATAAAGCAAAAAATATTAATTTTGCTGAAATTTGTATAACCTCATCTGCATCTGTAATTAAAGAAGAAAATTTAAAAAATAGTATTGATGTAGTTGCAAAAAAAGCTCAGGGATCAAAATGCCCAGTTTGTTGGAAAATTTTTGAGTCAAGTTGTGAAAGGCATGGACATCTTAATTTAAATGGGCAATGAAAAAATAAATAAACTTCTTGTTGGCTTTATAATTTTAGTTGCATGTTTTGCTTTAGATAGATTTTCGAAAATATATATTTTAAATATTTTAAATAATGAAGGACAAGTTGATTTTTACATAAATCAATTCTTAAACATTTATTTGGTTTGGAATACAGGTATTGGATTTGGTTTATTTTCGTCGGAAGATAAACTTTTCTATAACATCTTTACTGTAATTATAGTCATTATAAATTTGGTAATATTGTATTTCGCTTTGATTGAATCAAAAATTAAATCATTTTTTTTAATAATAATATTAGGGGGGTCTTTAGGAAACTTATTTGACCGGGTTTATTACAGAGCTGTTCCAGACTTTATAGATTTAAATTATGCAGGATATCATTGGTTTATCTTTAATGTAGCTGACATATTTATAACAATTGGTATTATATGCCTTATTTTATCAGAATTTATATTCTATAAAAAAAAAGATGAAAAAAATTAAACTAAATTTATTCTTATTAATTGCTTTAGTGCCATTATTGACTTTTTGTGGCGGAGTTAGAGATGCTTTAGAAGGTAAAAAAAGATCTGAACAAAGTGATGAATTTCTTGTAAAAAAAAAGAACCCCCTGCAAATGCCACCTGACATGAATAAACTTCCTATGCCAGGAGATGATTTGGAAGTAAGCAGTCAATCAAATAATGAAGATGTAAAAGATTTACTCAAAATAAAAGACGATAATAACTCTGAGGATTCTAGTAGTGGGTCAGATTTATTAAATAATATGAAAAAGAAAATCCAGTAATTAATGGAGACAAAACATATTATTTTCAAAAATTTCAATAATAAAAATAAACAATTATATAAAAAAAAACTTAGTAATTTCATAAAGTTTAAAAATTTAAATGAAAAATATCCTTTATTAAAATCTTTAACTAATAATTATGATTATTCATTTCAGAAAAAAAATTTACTAAATTTCAAAAAATACGATGAGTTTAATTTAATAGGAATGGGAGGATCTATATTAGGCGCACAAGCCATTTATGATTTTCTTAATCATAAAACCAAAAAAAAATTTTTCTTTTATAATAACCTACAGAACATTAAAATTACAAAATCAAACAAAAAACGTTTAAATATAATTATATCAAAATCAGGTAATACCTTAGAAACATTATCAAATTTAAACCTGATTTTATCAAAACAGAAAAGAAATAAAAATTTAATAATAACTGAAAAAAAAAATAATGTCCTTAGAGCTATGGCGAATAAATTGAAATCTGATGTAATAGACCATAAAAATTATATTGGAGGAAGATATTCAGTATTATCTGAAGTCGGAATGGTTCCAGCAGAATTAATGGGCTTAAATGAAAAAAAATTTAAACGATTAAATTATCTAATAAAAAATAAAACATTTATTAATTTTTTAATTCAAAATGTCTCTTCAATTTACTCAAACATTATTAAAGGAAAAAAAAATTGTGTAATTTTAAATTATGACGAAAAATTAAATAATTTTTTGAAATGGTACCAGCAATTATCTGCTGAAAGTTTAGGAAAAAAGGGTAAGGGTTTCTTTCCAATAATCTCTACAATGCCAAAGGACAATCATAGTCTTTTACAACTATATTTAGATGGCCCAAAAAATAATTTTTTTAGTTTTTTTTTCTCTAGAGATAGAAATCAATTTAAATTTAATAATGCTTTTATAATTGATGGAGTAGAACATTTAAAAAAGAAAAGTTTGGATCAAGTCATGTATGCTCAAAAAAAAGCTACGCAAAATGTATTTAATAAGAAAAAATTATCATTTAGAAGTTTTGAAATTAAAAATAAAAGCGAGGAAACTTTAGGTGAACTATTTACATTTTTTATTTTAGAAACACTAATGCTAAGCTCTTTATTAAATGTAAATCCAATTAACCAACCTTCTGTTGAATTGATTAAAATAGAAACAAAAAAAATTCTAAAATAGTAATTTTCCAAATATTATTTTTGATAAACCATATTTTTTTTCTCTAAGAACTTTAAAATCTTCTATAAAATTTTCTTTAAATTTCTTATTTCTATGTATTACTATTAATGTACTTTTGTGAGCAATTTTTAAGTCTAAAATTTTCCTTAATAATTTATTTATATTTTTATCTTTAAATGGTGGATCCAAATAAATTAAATTAATTTTTTCATTATCTATATTTTCTTTAGAAATTTCATATGCGTTTATTTCCTTGATGACTGAATCTTTATCAATTTCTAACTCTTTAATGTTTTTTTCTAAGACTTTCAAAGAGGGTTTGTAATTTTCAAAAAAAAAAACTTTTTTTACTCCTCTAGACAAACATTCAATGCCAAACGAACCAGAACCGGAAAATAAATCCAAAACTACGTCATTTTTGAATTTAATTTTTTCATTTTTAGAATGCTCTAAAATATTAAATATCGACTCTCTAACCATATCCTTTAAAGGTCTTGTTGTTTTATCTGTAGGATTATGAATTAATTTCCCTCTTAGTTTTCCACCAATTACTCTCATTTATCTATGACTTTATGACCTATATCTGATCTATAAAAACCATCTTCCCAATTCAATTTATTAATCTGATTAATGATTTCTTTTCTACTTGATAAATAACTATCTGAGATATTCACAAAATTTATTACTCTACCTCCAACTGCTACAATTTTGTTTCCAGAACTTTTTGTTCCAGCATGAAAAATAAAATTATCTTTAGTTGATTTGAATTCTTTTAAATTTTTAATTTCAACATTCTTATTATATTTTTCAGGATATCCTTTTGAGCATAGAGCAATGCACATACTTTTTTTATTTTTCCACTTTATTTCGTGAGTCTTTAATTTTGAATTACAACAAGAATTTATTATTTCCAATAAATCACTGTCAACCAAAGGTAATATAGTTTGGCATTCAGGATCACCCATCCTGACATTATATTCAATTAGGTATGGTTCATTACTTTTTATCATTAATCCGGCATATAAAAAACCGACGTACTTCTCATTCATTTCACTTATAGCTTTTAAAGTTGGCTCAATTATTTTGTTTAAAATTTTATTCTCTAAATCATCATTAATTAAGCTTGAAGGTGAATAAGCTCCCATTCCTCCTGTATTTTTTCCAGTATCACCCTCACCAACTCTTTTATGGTCTTGAGCTGTATTAAAAGTTTTATAACTAACTCCATCTGAAATAATAAAAAAACTCATCTCATCACCTTCTAGGAATTCTTCGATTAATACTTGATCTGCTTTCCCAAATTTACCGTCAAATATTTCATTAACAGCAGTTTTAGCCTCATCAACATTTTGACAAATATAAACACCTTTACCTGCAGCAAGAACATCTGCTTTTACAACAAGAGGAAAATTAGATGACGATAAAAATATAAATGAGTCTTTTTTGGATTTGCAAATTTTAAATTTAGCAGTTGGTATGTTAAATTTCTCA
>CACGFJ010000007.1 GCA_902572225.1 uncultured Pelagibacteraceae bacterium
TGCCTTTTGAAAATTTCCTCAAAAGAATAGGCTTAAAAAAGATAACTCAAGGATATCAATCATTTTCAGCTGATGATAAAAGAGAAATTTTGGAAATTAATCAATTAAAATTTATCCCGCTTATTTGTTATGAAATTATCTACTCAGGAAAAATCAATCCAAATAAAAAATATTATGATTTTATATTAAATATTTCTGAAGATGGTTGGTTTGGGAAATCAATAGGACCCAAACAACATTTAAGTCATTCAATATTTAGATCAATTGAAGAAGGTAAAAATATTATAAGGTCAACAAATAATGGGATATCTGCTTTTGTTAATCCTAAAGGTCAAATTATTAAACAAATTAGTGAAAAAGGATATTTTGATGTCAATAAAATCAAACGTGTTGATAAAACTTATTTTGCTGAACATGGTAATAAGATCTTCTTTTATTTTGTCTTTATTTATACTACTTTCACTATGATTTTAAAAATTAGGGAGAATGAATGAAAAAAAATTACTTATTTACTAGCGAATCAGTATCTGAAGGTCATCCAGATAAAGTTTGTGATAGAATTTCAGATATGGTTGTGGATACATATTTGGCTGCTGAACCTCAATCAAGAGTTGCTTGTGAAACTTTAACAACAACAAATAAAGTTGTCTTAGCTGGTGAAGTAAGAGGTCCAGAAATAAAAAAAGAGGATTTAATAGAAAAAGTAAGGCACTGCATCAAAGATATTGGTTATGATCAAGAAGGATTTACTTGGAAAGAAGCAACATCAGTCGAAAGTCATTTACATTCTCAATCAGCTGATATTGCTATGGGTGTTGACTCTTCTGGAAATAAAGATGAAGGTGCAGGTGATCAAGGAATTATGTTTGGTTATGCGTGTAATGAAACCGACGTGTTGATGCCCGCTCCAATACACTACTCTCATAAATTATTAAGACTTATGGCTGAGGATAGAAAATCTGGCAAATTAAAAAATATAGAACCAGACTCAAAAAGCCAAATTACAATTGAATATAAAGATGGAAAACCATCATCAGTAAAATCTGTAGTTATATCTACACAACACTCACCAGATGTAAATCAATCTCAAGTTAGGGATTTAGTAAAACCCTACATTGAAAGATCAATACCAAAAGAACTATTAAGATCATTAGATGAAAAAGAGATCTATGTAAACCCAACAGGAAATTTTGTTATTGGAGGTCCTGATGGTGATAGTGGTTTAACAGGTAGAAAAATTATTGTTGATACTTATGGTGGAGCTGCTCCTCATGGTGGAGGAGCTTTTTCAGGAAAAGATCCAACTAAAGTAGATAGATCAGCAGCTTATGCCTCAAGATATTTAGCAAAAAATGTTGTAGCATCCAAAATTGCTGACAAGTGTTTGATACAACTTGCATATGCTATCGGTGTTTCAAAACCTCTATCAATTTATGTTGATTTGTTTGATAATGATGATGAAAAAAGTAAACATGTAGAAAATCTTATACATAAAAATTTTGATTTAAGTCCAAGAGGTATAAGAGAGATGTTAGGCTTAAATAAACCAATTTATGAAAAAACTGCTGCTTATGGACACTTTGGAAGAATTCCAGATAAGCTAGGCTCATTTTCATGGGAAAAAACTGATAAATCAGATGTATTTAGCAAGTAAATAAAGTTGAATATTAAAAAAAAATAAATATATTTCATTCACATTATTGAAATTTCAAAATGGGCCTCGGCCCATTTTTTTTTAGGATTAGTAAAATGTTAAATAGAAGAGCAGATAAATTAGAATTAATAAGGATTGCAGAAGCAGTAGCATTAGAAAAATCTATTGATAAAGAGCTCATTATTGGATCAATGGAAAACGGAATAGCAAAAGCTGCTAAATCTAAATTTGGATCTGAAAACGAAATCAAAGTTGAAATTAATAGAGAAAGCGGCGAAATTGGAATATTTAGGAAACTAGTTATTGCAGAAAATCCAGAAAATTCTAACATAGAAATAACTATTGATGATGCGGTGAAGCTTAATGAAAATAATCAAGGTAAACAAATTGGTGACGAAGTGCTTCAACCATTACCATCTTTTGATTTTGGAAGGATAGCTGCACAAACAGCAAAACAAGTCATAAGTTTTAATGTTAGAGAGGCAGAAAGAGAGAGACAATATAACGATTTTAAAGATAAGATAGATACTATTTTAAGTGGTATAGTTAAAAGACTTGAGTTTGGAAATGTAATTGTTGATTTAGGAAGAACTGAGGCAATAATTCAAAAAAATGAGATGATACCAAGAGAGAATATAAAAGCAGGTGATAGGGTAAAAGCGTATTGTTTAGATGTGAGAAGAGAGCCAAGGGGACAACAAATATTTCTTTCAAGAGCACATCCCAAATTTATGGAAAAGTTATTTATACAAGAAGTTCCAGAAATTTATGATGGGCTTATTGAAATTAAATCATCCTCAAGAGATCCAGGCAGCAGAGCCAAAATATGTGTTAAAGCTATTGATACTTCCTTAGATCCAGTTGGAGCATGTGTAGGTATGAGAGGTAGCAGAGTTCAAGCAGTAGTAAATGAACTTCAAGGTGAGAAAATTGATATAGTAAATTGGTCGGAAGATCCTGCAGTTGTAGTTGCAAATGCCTTATCGCCTGCAGAGGTTCAAAGAGTAAACGTAGATCAAGCAGGAAGAAAACTTGATGTCATTTTAACTGAAGAAAATCTAAGTAAAGCAATTGGTAGAAGAGGTCAAAATGTTAGGCTTGCAACAAAATTAATGAACTACGAAATTAACATTATGACAGACCAGGAAGATTCTGAGAGAAGGCAAATAGAATTTAAAGAAAAGACAGACAATTTTGTCAAAAATCTGGAGTTGGATGAAACATTAGGCCAGCTTTTAGTTGCTGAAGGATTTTCATCTATTGACGATATTAAGGATAGCAATCCTGAAGCATTGGTAAAAATTGAAGGAATAGAGGAGGAGACCGCAAAAGAATTAATTGAAAGAGCTAAAGAGTTTTATCAAAAAGATCAGGAAGAGATAGCAAATAGAATTAAAGATTTAGGTCTAGAAAATGATCTAATTAACCATAAAGGTTTAACGCCAGGAATGTTAGTCACACTTGGTGAGCAAAAAATATTAACATTGAATGATTTTGCAGATTTAGCATCAGATGAGTTGACTGGTGGATATGATGTTGTCAAAGGTGAGAGAGTAAGAATTAAAGGATATTTAGAAGATTTCGCTCTTTCAAAAAAAGAAGCAGATGATTTAATTATGTCAGCAAGAGATATAGTTTATAAAGATTGAGAGATGAAAAATGGAAAAGAAAAAGTTAAAGTTATCAATTTCAGGAGCTTCCAAAAAAACAATAAGTAGTATTGAACAAGCTAAATCTCAATCAAAAAATACAGTTGTAATCGAAAAAAGATCTCCAAGATTTAGTAGTAAACCAAATTTTTCTAGAGGGGCTAAATTATCAGAAAATAAACCACAAAGTGTTTTTATACCAAAAAAAACAAATTTTTCTAAACCTACATCACCAATTAAATCTGATTTTGAGAAAAGAAAACTTGCTGAGCAAAGAGCAACAAGAAGATTAAAAGGTGAGAATGTTCAAAAGGAGTCCAAACCTACTAAGTTAGGAGCCAAAAGAAGAGAATTAAAGCTCACAGTCTCTAGGGCATTGAGTGGAGACGATATTGGAACAAGATCGAGAAGTTTAGCTTCATTAAAAAGAGCAAAACAGAAAGAGAACAGATTATTGAACAAAGACGATGCAAAAGAAAATTATAAGCCAATAAAAAGAGAGATTAATATACCAGAAGTTATTACTATTAGAGAATTAGCGAACAGAATGGCTGAACAATCAAGCAGTATAATTAAACATTTGATGGGGATGGGTGTAACAGTAACAATTAACCATACAATAGATGCAGACACAGCAGAATATTTAGTAAAGGAATTTGGACATAATCCAGTTAAAGAAGAAAAGACGGAGGAAATATTAAATAAAATTAAAGAAATAAAGACTCAAAACTTAAAAAGTAGAGCTCCAATTGTTACAGTTATGGGTCATGTTGATCATGGTAAGACATCAGTTCTAGATGTGTTGAGAAAAGCAAATGTTGTCTCTGGTGAATTTGGAGGTATTACTCAACATATTGGAGCATATCAGATAGTACATAAAGATAACAAAATAACTTTTATCGATACTCCTGGTCATGCAGCATTTACTGAAATGCGAGCAAGAGGTTCAAAACTTACTGATATAGTTATTCTTGTTGTAGCTGCTGATGATGGTGTTAAACCTCAGACAATTGAGTCAATTAAACATGCAAAAGCCGCTAAGGTGCCAATTGTTGTTGCAATTAACAAGTGTGATCTTCCTGATGCAGATCCTCAAAAAATTAAGAATCAACTTTTGGAATATGAGTTAATAGCAGAAGACTTATCAGGAGATGTACTCATGGTAGAGATTTCGACAAAAACAAATCAAAATTTAGAAAAGTTAGTTGAAAGTGTAATCTTACAAGCAGAAATATTGGACTTAAAAACTGACTTTGATACTGATGCAAAAGGAATTGTTTTAGAATCCAAGATTGATATCGGAAGAGGACCAATTGCAAATGTAATAGTTACGGCTGGAACACTAAACAAGGGTGATTATTTTGTAAGTGGTTTAAAATGGGGAAAGGTTAGAGCTATTATAAACGATCAAGGAAAACAAATTGAAAAAGCAGAACCCGCAACACCAATTGAGATATTAGGTATTAATGGAGCAGCTAAATCAGGTGATGATTTTATAGTTTTAAAGAGTGAAAAAGAGGCAAAAACTCTTTGTGAAGGTAGAATACAGGAAGCAAAGGAGAACAAAAATCCAATGTCTTTTGTAACTCAAGATTCTGCATTTAAAGATTCATCGTCTGAAGAATTAAATATTATAATAAAATCAGATGTTCATGGTTCTTCAGAAGCAATAAAAAACGCTATAAATCAAATTAAACATGATGAGGTAAAACCAAAAATTCTTTTGTCAGATATAGGGATGGTTACAGAGACTGATGTAACTTTGGCCAAAGCATCTAATGCTGTAATTATAGCCTTCAATGTAAAACCTAGCAAAGAAGCAAAAAAAAGAGCTGACCAGGAAAAAATTTCTATATTCAGTTTTAATATTATTTATGAAGTTTTAGATTTCATAAAAAGTAAAATGTCTGGTCTATTAACTCCAGAAGTAGACGAAAAAATTATTGGAACAGCCGAGATACTGGAAATATTTAAAGTTTCAAAAGTTGGTAAAGTTGCAGGTTCTAAAGTGACAGACGGAGAAATTACCCAAGACTCTAATGCAAGAGTTATTAGAGATGGGGCTATTATATTCAATGGAAAAATTGGATCAATATTTAGAGAAAAAAATCAAACTAAACAGGTGTCTGCTGGTTTAGAGTGTGGAATAACACTTAAGGATTTTGTTGATTTTCAGAAAAATGACGTAATTGAAGTATATAATTCTACAATAACAGAGAGAACGATATAATGACTAACTTAGGAAAACCAGTTACCCAAAGACAATTGAGAGTTGGTGAAATGATAAAACAAGCATTAGGATTGTTATTTATAAGAGATGAAGCAAAATTACCAAATTTATCTACAAAAGAAATAACAGTTACTGAAGTTAGAATGTCTCCAGATTTAAAAACAGCAAAAATTTTTGTAATGCCTTTAGGTGGAAAAGATACTGAAGAAGTCGTTGCTAAATTAAAAGAATTTTCATTTGTAATCAGAAAAGTTTTATCAAAAAAAATAGTGATGAAGTTTTTACCAAAACTATTTTTTGTAAAAGATGACTCTTTTGATTATGCAGAAAAAATTGAAAATTTAATCAAACAAACAAATAAGTAAGGAAAAAAAATGGCAAATAAAGTAAAAGAACTAGCAATACATGACAATGACACTGGTTCTTCAGAAGTTCAAGTTGCTCAACTAACAGATAAAATTGAGAACTTATCTAAACATATTAAACAGTTCAAAAAAGATAAACATTCATCTGTTGGACTTTTAAGAGCAGTTAACAAAAGAAAAAAATTATTAGACTATTTAAAGAAAAATAAAATGGAGTCTTATAAAGAAGTAATAACAAAATTAAATTTAAGGAAGTAAATGTTTAAAGTTGTAAAGAAAGAAATAGAAGTAGCAGGGAAAAAGATCAGTTTAGAAACAGGTAAAATAGCAAGACAAGCAGATGGTGCTATCATAGCACAATGTGGAGAAACAGTTGTTTTGGCGACTGCAGTTGGAGCAAAAAAAGTTAATCCAGATATGGATTACTTTCCGTTGTCAGTAAATTATCAAGAAAAATATTACGCAGCTGGTAAAATTCCAGGAGGATATTTTAAGAGAGAGGCAAGACCAACGGATAGTGAGACTTTAATTTCAAGATTGATTGACAGACCTATCAGACCACTTTTCCCAGATGAATTTAAAAACGAAGTTCAGGTACTACCAACAGTAATATCTTACGATAAAGAGAATGAAGCAGATATTTTATCAATTATTGCCTCATCAGCTGCGTTAGCAATTTCAGGAATGCCATTTTTAGGCCCTGTCGGTGCGTCTAGAGTTGGCTTTATTAAAGGGGAATACATTCTTAATCCTACTAAAGCAGAACTTAAAGACTCAAAACTTGATCTTGTAGTAGCAGGAACAAAAGATGCAGTTTTAATGGTTGAGTCTGAGGCAAGTGGTTTAACTGAGGAAGAAATGTTAAATGCTGTTAAGTTCGGCCATGAAGGATTTGTTCCAGTAATTAAAATGATAGAGGAACTTGCCAAAGAATGCAAAAAACCTGATTGGATAGTTGAGAAAAAAGATCTTTCAGAAGTAAAAAATAAATTGGAAAGCGAATTTACCGAGGAACTTAAAAAAGCATTTTCAATAAAAGATAAACAAGAAAGATCGAATTTAATTTCAGAAATAACTGATAAAGCAAAAAAGCTTTATGAAGAAGATGAGAATTATACTGATCTTGACGTAAATTCTGAGCTTAAAAATTTAGAAAAAAGGATTGTCAGAACAGATATTCTAAAAAATAAAAATAGAATTGATGGTAGAGGTCTTGCAGATGTTAGGCCAATTATGTGTGAAGTTGGTATTCTTCCAAGAGTTCATGGTTCTGCTTTGTTTACTCGAGGAGAAACTCAAGCAATAGTTACAACTACACTTGGTACATCTGATGATGAGCAAAAAATAGAAAGTCTTGAAGGATTACAAAAAGAAAGGTTTATGCTTCATTATAATTTTCCACCTTTTTCCGTTGGAGAAACTGGTAGAATAGGTACCGGAAGAAGAGAAATAGGTCATGGAAAATTAGCTTGGAGAGCAATAAATTCTTCTTTGCCTTCTAAAGAGAGTTTTCCCTACACATTTAGAATTGTATCAGAGATAACTGAGTCAAACGGTTCTTCTTCTATGGCGACTGTTTGTGGTTCATCTTTAGCTTTGATGGATGCAGGCGTACCAATAAAAGAACCAGTTGCTGGTATTGCAATGGGATTAATTAAAGAAGGAGATGACTTCAGCGTACTTTCAGATATTCTTGGAGATGAAGATCACCTAGGTGATATGGACTTTAAAGTTGCTGGAACTAAAGACGGAATAACATCTCTTCAAATGGACATTAAAATTACAGGAATAACATTTGAAATTATGGAGCAAGCCTTAAAACAAGCAAAAGATGGAAGAATTCACATTCTAGGTGAGATGAATAAAGCTTTATCTAAATCAAGGGAAGATGTTGGAAAACATACTCCTAAGATGGAGAAAATTACTGTAGATAAGAAAGATATTGCTACAGTCATTGGAAAAGGTGGAGCAACTATAAGAGAAATAGTTGAGGTATCTAGTGCCAAAGTTGACATCAATGACGAAGGTGAAGTTACAGTAGCTGCTCCAGATGAGGAATCAAGAAACAAAGCTATGCAAATGATTAAAGACTTAACTGCTAAAGCTGAACTCAATAAAATTTATAATGGAAAAGTGATGAAAATTATGGAGTTTGGTGCGTTTGTTAATTTCCTAGGAAAACAAGATGGCCTTGTTCACATATCAGAGCTTGCTGATAAAAGAGTCGGCAAAGTAACTGATGTAGTAAAAGAAGGTGATGAAGTTAAAGTTAAAGTAATAGGCTTTGATAGAGGAAAAGTTAAGTTATCAATTAAACAAGCTGTAATATAAATTTATAGGAGAAACATGAAAAAATTTGATGATTTAATGAGTGTAAGTAATGAAATTGAAAATATCAGCGCTAGTTATGCAAAAGAAAAGCTAAATGATCCAAATGTTCAATTTATCGATGTTAGGGATAAAGAGAGCTTTTCAAAAGGCACGATCGGTAATGCAATTCACTTAGATAGAGGTTTATTAGAATTTTATTTAGCAGAAGGAAGTCCTCTTGAAAATGATATGTTTAAAAATAATCCTGATAAAGAATATGTAGTTTTTTGTGGTGTTGGTGGACAAGGAACATTAGCAACCAAAACTATGAAGGATATGGGGGTTAAAAATGTCAAAAATATCACTGGTGGTATTAAAGAGTGGGAAAAGATCAAGTAAAAAATAATTGTAATAAATCATAATAGAATGAAACTTTTAAAAAACTTTAAGTTAGAACTACAGAAAAATAAATATGGAAGATATTTATTACTTGGTAGTTTTGCATTTTTTTTTATTAAAGGTTTAATCTGGTTAGGCATTTTCATTGCTGTTGGCTTAGGTATTACTAATTCTTTTTAAATTAAGACAATTACCAACAAAATCATTTGTACGAAATTTATCACTACAGAAACAAAGTGTGATTGTTTAAATTTTTTATCCTGCTTTTCATCTCTGAACTTATTTATCATTGGCATTAATACAAAATTTGATACAGCAAATAATACCGCAACACTTAATATTAAATAAAAATCTAAGGAGAAAATTTTTTGAATAAGAAATAAAATTACAACTAAAACACTAATAGTTAAATTAACAGTGTAGTAATAAGGGAATATTTTTCTTATAAATTTTCTAGCGTTTTCCTCATTTAGTGCAGTGAAAGTAACTGGCGCTATAACAAAAGAGAAAAAAAGCATAATACCTAAAATCATACTTATTAAATAAATACTGAATTGATTTATTATTGTAATGAGCATCTGTTATTATTTAGTTATGATATAAAATTAAGATCTTCAGCAGATTGTCGCATAACAATATTGTTTATTAGCACGAATTTTTAATCTGCATAATCTTGTTTTTTGATTTACTAAAAAGTAAAATCATAACTAATAACTACAATATATTTTAGATATTAACTAACAATGATCAAATATCGTGATATCTTATTTAAAAATTATTTAACTTTTGGTTTATTATTTCTTGTAATTTTTTTTATTGGCAATTTATCATTTTATGAATTTCAAACTTATATTTTTAACGTAAAAACTTGGATAAGAGATAGTTACATATTAAATTATTTTGATTATGGATTTATCAAGAGAGGCCTAATAGGTACTGTACTCGGAATCAGAGTTTCAGATGTAAGTATAGTAAGACCCGATTTTTTAATTTCAGATCGTCTTACAATATATATTAATTTTTTGTCAGTTATCCTTATCTCAATAATCGTTGTTCTTTACATATTTTTAATGAAAAAAATTTTTCAATCTGAGAGAAAGTTACTCGTTTTACTCGCTATCTCACCATTCGCATTTTTAAATTTTGGATATGATGCTGGTAGATATGACCAAATTGGTATTATATATTTTCTCTTGGTTTGTATTTTTATTGATAAAAAAAATATTTTATTTTTTTTAGCACTTTTATCCCCATTCTTTCTACTAATTCAAGAAACAAATCTTTTTCTTATTTCACCTTTTATTTTTTTTTATATTTATTTTTTTGAAAAACAAAAATTTTTAAATTTATATTTGCTATTCACTAATATTATTGTTTTGTTATTTTTATTCTTGTTTGGTGACGCTGAATATACAAAAGATACATATATTTGGCCTTTTCATGCTTATTTTGATGCTAGTAAAACTTTTTTTGAAAAAAATCTATTTTGGTGGCAACAATTATTTAATTTTAAAACAACAATAATTTACAGACATTTTTTTGCTATTTTTATATTTTTAATTTTAAATTTTTACTTTATAGACAAATTTAAAAATTATCCTCATATAAAAAAGTTTATAATTTCGGTTCTTTTTTGTTTTAGTCCTATACTAATATTGGCTATTGATCACTCAAGGTATGTCTCCAACTATATTTTTATTTTATCAATTTTTTTAATAACTATTGCAAGTAAAGAAAAATATTTTTCAAAAATTAAAATACCAAACTATTATTATTTAGTATTTTTTATTGGACCTTTTGGTGTATCTTACTCTTTACCTTATTTGACAATTTTAAAAAAACTATTATTGAGTTTTACATAGCTTAATTATTTATCAATTCCTCAATAATCTTTTGAGTATTATAATTTTGTTTCCAATTTGGGTAATCATTCTTAAATTTTTCCATGTTAGTTATATACCAAATATGGTCACCTACTCTTGGTTTTTTTATAATTTTTCTTTTTACTTCAAAGTTAGTTAATTTCTCAAAAATATTTATTGCTTCTATAATTGAACAATTTGAGAAACGTCCACCTCCGACATTATAAACTTTACCTTTCTTTGGTTTTTTGTAAAATTCCCAGAAACAATTCGTAAGATCTTTACTGTGTAAGTTATCTCTTACTTGTTTACCCTTATATCCTATTAGTGAGTATTTTTTTTTTTCATAACAACTTTTTACTAAGTAAGATAAAAAGCCATGCAATTGAGCTCCACGGTGATTTGGTCCTGTTATACAACCAGCTCGAAAAGAAACAGTTTTAAGACCAACGTTTTTTCCAAATTCTTGTACAATTAAGTCCCCGTATGTTTTAGATACCCCAAAAAAACTATGAGTACATTCATCAATCGAAAATTTTTCATTTATACCATTATAGTAAGCACTTTTTTTATTTAATTCCCATCTAGTATTATTTTCAATAAATTTCAATTTATTAGGGTTGTCGCCATAAACTTTGTTTGTTGACATAAATATAAATACAGCATTTGGACAATATCTCTTTGTTAGTTGGAGTAAATTTAATGTGCCATTAGCATTCACATCAAAATCTAATTTTGGAAAATTTTTACCATAATCATGTGACGGTTGTGCAGCACAATGAATTATAATTGAAATATTTTTTTTATTTTTTTTAAAAATTTTCTCTAAACCATTGTAATTTCGAATATCAGTATTGTGGTGAGAATATCTTTTGTTTCTGATTAAAATTTTTTTTTTAATTTGAATTGTAGATGCTAAATTTCCAAAAAAAAATTTCCTTAAATTATTATCTATTCCAATTACGTCAAATCCTTTATCACAAAATAAATTTACTGCTTCTGAACCTACTAGACCAGTTGAACCTGTGATTATTGCAACAGCCATTAAAAATACTTTTTTAAATTATTTTTATTTTTTAAAGTCCAAAAATATAAATCTTCTATAATATTTGAGATATTTTTTTTCGGTCTCCATTGGTAAACTTTTGAAACATAATTATTATTTGTTACATAATATGGAATATCATATATAGAAGTTTTTTTTATTTTTTTTATTCTCACGATATTTCTTGTTATTTTCTGACAAGATTTAGTTAATGATAAAAGTGATGTTGATGATTTTTTTGAACCACCCACTGTGAATATTTTGTTATTTATACGATTTATATATTTTACTTGTTTCAAAATTAAACTACAGAGGTCATCAATATGTAAAACATCTCTTAACTGATTTCCATTTCCACCATAACCAATATATTTTAGTTCTTTTTTCATCATATGATTCCAAACCCACAGACTAACAAATCCTTGGTCTTGATAACCGAATTGAAGTGGACCAGAAATAACTCCACATCTGTTAATTATATATTTCAATTTGAAAGCATATGAGAATTCCTCAATCAACATTTCAGATGCAAGTTTGGTAAAACCATAAATGGATTTTACTCCCCTGATATCATCTTTTTCGTTAATTGTGTGCACAATTTTAATTTTTTTATTTAAATTAATATTGCCTAATTTTTTATGTATTAATTTAATAGGATACACCCTGCTTGAAGATAAAAATATAACTTTAGATTTATCTTTTTTTGCTTTCTTCAAAATATTTATAGTGCCTGTTAAGTTAGTACTTATAACTTTATCTAAATTTTTTTTTGATTTTTCTATTGCAGCCTCTGCACAACAATCAACTATTATGTCAAATTTTGGCAATCTTTTAAAATATTCGTATTTAGATATATCAAAGTTATAATTTTTTATTTTATTTTTTTTTAGAATAGAGTGGTTGTATTTTGATCCTTTTCTCGACAAGTTATCTAAAGAGCAAACATTAAATTTTTTTTTTAAGGATAAAATTAAATTTGTACCAACAAATCCACAACCACCGGTTATTAATATTTTCATTTTAATATTAAATGTTATACATTATTTATGTCTTTATCCATTATAATTCCCGCAAAAAATGAAGAAAACAATATTATAAAGACCTATAAAAAAGTAGTAGCTAAACTTGATAGAAATAAAATTAATTATGAAATCATAGTTATTGATGATTTTAGTAACGATAAAACATATCAGCATCTAAAAAAAATAAAAAAAAAAAAACTTAAAATTTTAAAAAATAAATATCCAGGTGTTGGGAATGCTATAAAGATTGGAATTAAGTATTCAAAGAAAAAATATACTTGTATTTTTATGGCAGATGCATCTGATGATATAGATAATTTACTCACTTACTATAAATTAATGCAAAGTGAAAAAATCGATGGAATTTTTGGATCGAGATTTTTGCCATCTAGCAATATTCAAAATTATCCTTTATTTAAATTAATTTTAAATAGATTATTTAATAAATTTACTCAGATAATTTTTTTTTCAAACTACAATGATTTTACGAATGCTTTCAAAATATATAATTCAAAGAAACTTTTAAAATTATTTCCTCTTTATTCTAACAAATTTGATATTTTTTTAGAAATACCATTAAAATTTTATATAAAAAAAAATAGTTTTAAAATTATACCAGTTAATTGGTATGGAAGAAAAAAAGGAATTTCAAAATTTGTAATTAAAGAATTGAGTCTTAATTATTTTAGAGTTCTATATAATTGTCTTAAAACTTACTATCTATGAGGTGTAAGCATACTATTGCTCACTCTATAAATTAACTTATTTTCTAGAGGATATTTTTTGGATCTGGCATCCCCACTTTATTGTAACCAGCATCTACATAGTGAATTTCACCAGTAACACCTCCCGCCATGTCACTTAGTAAATATAAAGCTGAATTTCCTACGTCAAGATTATCTACATTTCTTTTCAAAAATGAATGATCAGCATTCCATTTGTAAAGAAATTTGGCATCCCCAATAGCTGAAGCTGCTAGAGTTTTAATTGGTCCCGCACTTATAGCATTAACTCTTATACTCTTAGCTCCTAGATCCCTTGCAAGATATTTAACACTAGACTCTAGAGCAGCTTTACATACTCCCATTACATTATAATTAGGTATGGCTTTGTTTGCCTCATAACTTAAAGTAACCATACTGCCACCTTGCTTCATTATTTTAGATGCCTCTCTTGCAACCTCAGTAAATGAAAAACAAGATATTAACATACTTCTTAAAAAGTTTTCTCTAGTTGTATTTAAATATTCACCTGATAACTCTGACTTATCTGAAAATGCAATAGCATGCACAACAAAATCAATTTCTCCCCATTGACTTTTTATATCTTCAAAAAGTTTTACAACTTCTTCTTTTTTTTCTACATCACAGCTAAATGTTACATTTGAGTTTAGTTTTTCTGCAAGTGGAACAACTCTTTTTCTTAAAGCATCACCCAAATATGTAAAAGCTAACTCTGCTCCGGCTTCTGCTAGTTTTTGCGATATACCCCATGCAATTGATCTTTCATTTGCAACGCCCATGATAAGACCTTTTTTTCCCTTCATTAAACTCATATATCTAAACTTTCTCAAACACTAATGTTGCATTAGTTCCACCAAAACCAAAGCTGTTAGACATAATTGCGCCTAAATTTACATCTTTCTCGACTTGAGTAACAATTGGATAATTTTTTGCTTCATCATCCATTTCTGAAATATTTGCTGATGCTGAAATAAAATTGTTTTTCATCATTATCAAACTGTAAATTGCTTCGTGAACAGAAGTTGCCCCTAATGAATGACCAGATAAAGACTTGGTTGAACTTATCTTAGGCTTATAGTCTGGAAAAGCCTCACCAACTGCTTTTAATTCTGTAATATCTCCTACAGGTGTAGATGTCCCGTGAGTATTGATATAGTCAATTTTATTTTTTGAAGTTGCTAGAGCCATTTTCATACATCTCACTGCTCCTTCACCAGATGGTGCAACCATATCATATCCATCTGATGTTGCTCCATATCCAGTTAATTCTGCGTATATTTTAGCGCCTCTTGCTTTGGCATGTTCGTATTCTTCTAAAACAAGAACTCCACCTCCACCAGCAATTACAAAACCATCTCTTGTTTTATCATACGGTCTTGAGGCTTTTTCAGGGGTATTATTATATTTTGAGGATAGTGCAGTCATTGCATCAAACATTGCAGTCATTGCAAAGTGTACTTCGTCACTTCCACCTGCAAAAATAATATTTTGTTTTCCTAATTGAATAAGTTCCATTGCATTACCAATACAATGACCACTCGTCGCGCATGCAGAACTTATTGTGTAATTAGTCCCTTTTATTTTAAATGGAACTGCAAGCGTTGCAGAAGCTGTGCTGGCCATTGTTCTTGGAACTATAAATGGACCCATTTTTTTTGGATTTTTTTCTCTAGTTTTATCTGATGCTAAAATCACATTTTCTATTGATGGTCCTCCTGATCCCATTACCATCCCAGTTGAAATATTACTAACCTCATTTTCTTCTAATCCAGAGTCTTTAACTGCTTCACTCATAGCAACATAATTATATGCTGATCCCGCCCCCATAAAACGAATAACTTTTCTATCAATGTAATCCTCTAATTTGATATCAGGTTTACCATGAACATGGCTCTTTAAATTATGTTCTTTATATTCCTCAGAAAATGTTATTCCTGATTTCGTATTAACTAATGATTGATAAACCTCATCCTGATTATTTCCCAAACATGAAACTACACCAAGTCCTGTTATAACTACTCTTTTCATTATTTAAATAATCCTACCTTAAGATTTTCTGCACTATAAATCTTTTTTCCATCAGCAAGCAATATTCCATTTGCAAGACCAACAGTTGTTTCTCCTTTAATAAGAATTCTTTTCATATCTATTTCGTATGTTGCCATTTTGACATTTTTAAGAACTTCACCAGTGAATTTAACAGTGCTTACACCCAATGCTCTACCTCTCCCTGGATTTCCCAGCCAACCAAGAAAAAAGCCAACTAGCTGCCACATAGCATCTAAACCAAGACAACCTGGCATAACTGGATCTTCTTTAAAATGACAATCAAAAAACCACAAATTGTCCTTAATATCAAGTTCGGCTTTCATAGAGCCTTTTTTATAAAAACCCTGACTCTCAGTAATTTCTGTAATTCTATCAAACATTAGCATTGGCGGAGATGGTAATTTTGCATTACCTGGACCAAATAACTTACCATTAGCACAATCAATAAGTTCGTCGTAATTAAAGGAACTTTTTTTCATAATTTTGTAATCTTATTACTTGATTTAGTTACATTATAATATAGAAATAGTTTAGAATAGTTTTAAATTGCTTATGACGAGTAAACAGGAATTCATTGAAAAACTAAGAAACTCTAGCTTAAGACCAACTAAACAAAGAATAAATATATGTGAGGTTTTGTTCAATAGAGATAAAACTTTCCATTTCACAATAAACGACTTATTCATTTTAATAAAAGATAAAACTGGAGAGAAAGTTTCACTAGCAACTGTTTACAATACAGTTCATGCATTTCATAAAAAAGGATATCTAAAAGAAATTCCTATAAATTCTAATCAAACCTACTTTGATACAAATGTCACAGATCATCACCATTTCTTCGATGTTAAAGAAGAAAAGCTTATTGATCTTAAAAATGAAGATGTAGGACCAATAGAAATTCAAAAATCTATACCTGGAAAAAAAATTAAATCAGTTGAGGTTTTAGTCAAATTAGAAGACTAAGTTTCCAAAATTACATCATAAATATTCTGACTTATTGACAATCTTCTTTAGAATAATTATAAACAAGGAATTAGAATAATTATTAATACCAAAGGAGATAAATAAAAATGAGTGCGGAATTTCATAAAAGTAAATCATTTAGATCAGCAGAATTAAGTAAGTGCCCGTTTACAGGTGCAGGTACACCAGCAAAATTTAGCGCAGGAAGAGGACAAACAAATAGAGATTTTTGGCCAAATAGTTTGAATTTGAAAATTTTAAGTCAGCACTCGAATTTATCAAATCCAATGGAGAAAAAATTTAATTATTCTAAAGAATTTAAAAAACTTAATTACAAAGCACTTAAAAAAGATTTAAACAAATTAATGACAGACTCACAAGATTGGTGGCCAGCAGATTACGGCCATTATGGTCCTTTATTTATTAGATTAGCATGGCACGCAGCAGGCACATACAGAACAGGTGACGGTAGAGGGGGAGCTGGAACTGGCAATCAAAGGTTTGCACCGTTAAACGCATGGCCTGATAATGTTAATTTAGATAAAGCCAGATTACTTTTGTGGCCAATAAAACAGAAATATGGAAAAAGAATTTCTTGGGCAGATTTATTTATACTAGTTGGAAATGTAGCATTAGAGTCAATGGGCTTTAAAACGTTCGGTTTTGGAGCGGGAAGAACTGATATCTGGGAACCAGAAGATGATATTTACTGGGGTTCAGAAAAAGAGATGTTGGGTGTTAAGAGATACAGCGGAAAAAGAGATCTTGAACAACCATTGGGGGCTTCTCACATGGGATTAATTTATGTAAATCCACAAGGTCCAGATTTTAATCCAGACCCATTAAAAGCGGCTCATGATATTAGAGAAACATTTGGACGAATGGCAATGAATGATTATGAAACTGTTGCATTAGTTGCAGGTGGTCACACCTTTGGAAAATCTCATGGTGCTGCACCTGAATCACATAAAGGACCTGATCCAGAGGCATCAAGAATTCAAGATCAAGCAACTGGTTGGAACAGTAATTACAAATCAGGAAAAGGTGTACATGCAATAAGTAGTGGTATTGAAGGAGCATGGACGCAAGCACCAACAGAATGGGATATGGGTTATTTTGATTGTTTATTTAACCATGAATGGGAATTGACTAAAGGACCTGCTGGAGCATTTCAATGGACTCCAAAAAAGAATGGTCAGAGAATTAAAATGGTACCTGATGCTCATGATAAAAGTAAAATGCATCCTCCAATGATGCAAACAACTGATTTATCTTTGAGAATGGATAAAAGTTATGGACCAATTTCAAAACATTTTTATCAAAATCCAGATGAATTTGCTGATGCATTTGCAAGAGCTTGGTTCAAGCTTACTCATAGAGACATGGGACCAAGAGCATGTTATTTGGGAAGCGAAGTACCAAAAGAACAATTAATTTGGCAAGATCCTATAGATAAACCAAAATATAAACTTAAATCAAAAGATATAAGAGATTTAAAATCAAAGCTTTCAAAATCAAAAATCTCTGTTTCTGATTTAGTTTCTACGGCTTGGGCTTCTGCTTCTACATACAGAGGTTCTGACAAAAGAGGTGGAGCAAACGGAGCAAGAATTATGCTGGAGCCCCAAAGAAGTTGGAAAGTCAATAACCCTAAAAAACTTTCAAAGGTTATTAAAGCTTTACAAAAAATTAAGAAAAAATTTGATAAAAATAAAAAATCAGTCTCAATGGCGGATCTTATAGTATTAGGTGGAAATGTAGGAATAGAGATGGCAGCAAAAAAAGCTGGTCATAAAATTCAGGTTCCATTTACTCCTGGAAGAGGAGATGCAAGACAAGACCAAACAGATGTAAATTCATTTGGATTACTTGAGCCGCAAGCGGATGGTTTTAGAAACTACATGAAGAAAGGTAAATCTAATGTTTCAGCTGAGGAAAAATTAATTGATAAGGCACAATTAATGGGATTAACGGCACCAGAGATGACAGTTCTTGTAGGAGGAATGAGAGTTTTAGATACAAACTATGATAGTTCTAAAAATGGAGTTTTCACAAAAAAACCTGGAACTCTATCAACAGATTATTTTGTAAATCTTCTTGATATGAGTACCACTTGGAAAGAAACTGACAAATCTGAACAATATTTTGTTGGTAAAGATAGAAAGTCTAAAAAAGCCAAGTGGAAAGGTTCAAGAGTTGACCTTATTTTTGGTTCAAATTCTCAATTAAGAGCATTAGCCGAAGTATATGCTTGTAAAGATTCATCAGACAAATTTATCAAAGACTTTGTATCTGCATGGGTCAAAGTGATGAATGCAGATAGATTTGATTTAAGATTAAATTAGTATAAAAAAAGGCGGAAAAAAAATGACATCATTAAATTTTGAAGATTTTTATAAAGTTCCTGAAATCAAATTTGACATCTCAAAATTACGTAAAGATCTAGATGCAATATTAGAGAAAAAAAGATTTAATTCACCAGGAGTAACTCACTTTGGTGCAATTCCTTTAAATCAAATCCCTAATGATGAAGAATCAATTAAGGGAAATAACATTAGAGGAAGATATTGGACTATTGCTGATGAGACAGGAAAAGAAGTTTCAAGAGACATTGATATTGACGAGTCAAAATATACTCAATTAGTGCCTGAATTTGAGAATACTTATTTCAAGGAAGTTTATGAAATCCTGAGCAAAAAATTTAAACTAGGAAGGGTAAGACTCCTGTTAAAAGAACCTAGATCTACACTAAGCTGGCATAAAGACCCAGAATGTAGATTGCATGTTCCAATAGTAACTAATGCTGGTTGTTCAATGGTCATAGAAAATGTTGCAAAACACTTGCCTGCTGATGGTCATGTGTGGATTACCAATAATACAAAATATCATAACTTTTTTAATGGAGGAGAACAGGCTAGAGTTCACTTAGTTGCTTGTGTTCTTGAGAGCCCTTTTAAAGAATAATGGAAGTTACTAACGGTATTTTTAAAGCTGCAGGTCAGATTTACACTAATAACAGAGGCTCAATTTTACGAACAATCGTTTATACGATTGGTCATTTTGCAATTGCTATAACAGTTTTGATGTTGGTTGCGGATGTATCATTTATGATAGCCTTAACTGATGCAATAGTAGAACCAATTGCTAATTCTATTTGGTATTTCGTTTTAGATAAGTGGTGGGCAAGTAGATCAAAAAGTTAATAATAATCATTATCAATAAATAAATAGAAAAAATTTTATAAGGATAATTTGTAGTAATAATAATTATTCGCAAAAAAAATGAGTAAATAATAATTATTCGCAAGGATATTTGTTGAAAATAATTTTTTCATATTTAATTTTAAAGAATGCAAATAGAAAATTACAATTGTAAAAAATGTGGATTAACAATCTCTTCAACTTGTTCCAAGTGTGATAAAATAGTTGATGTTGAAGTCCTTGATGATGGATGTATTGTTCAAAAGACTAAATGTGTTGATTGTGCGAATGCTCCAGTGATCAAAGACGTATGTGTCCAACAAAAATAATTAGTTAATATATATAACTTAAAGGGTTAGTTGATTTTTCCCCAAAGATTTTCTTCATCAACCCACCCTTTAAAACTTTTTGTTTCTACTAAACACCAATTTCTCTCACATTTTTTTACTAACAATAATCTTCCAGTTTCTATTTTAGCCAATGGTTTGGAAAATTTAGTTGGTTTTTTGAAAAGAATTTTATTTGACGCAGTTATAAAGGATTTTGATTGCTTCAATTGAGATATATGTATCCACCCACCATTTTTTTTAATATCAATTATTCTTCTAAAATTTTCTTTTTTATCAATCACTTTTAATGGCAAGTTTATTTTCTTGTAAATATACTTTATTGGATAATCAAAACTTGGTCCATATCTCACGTTTACCTTATCATTTTTAAGCATTAAAAATTTTTCATTATCCTCCGAAATGGCATTCGAGGTAAAAAATATTATGATTAAAATCTTGAAGATTAATTGCACAAGCAACCTCTTTTTTTAGTAAATTTTATTTTTCTAAATTCAAGTTTTTTCAGATTAACAATCAGAATTGATGAGTGAAGACTTTTATCAGAAGAAATTATGTTTTTTAAAACTTCATTTGCCTGCATACTCCCAATTATATTTGATGTAGTTCCTAATATTCCTTCACTTTCACAATTTAAAACTTCATCAGAAGGTTCTGACTGGTAAAAACATTTTAAACATGGACTTGATTTATTACTAAAATCGAATGAAAAAATATGTCCATCAAATTTGCTAATAGCACCAACTATTAATTTTTTTTTATATTTTAATGAAAATTTATTTATTAAAAATTTAGTTTTAAAATTATCTGTTCCATCTACAATTATATCGAAATCTTTTACAATTTTATTTAAATTTTTTTCTGATGCTTTTTCTTTTAAAATTTTGACTTTTACATCTCTGTTAATTAATTTTATTCTTCTTTTAAAGATATCAACCTTAAATTTTCCAACATCTTTTGAAGTATATAAGATTTGTCTTTGAAGATTTGAAATATCTACTTTATCGTGATCAATAGCACCTATATACCCTATACCGCATCTAGCCAATAAATCTGCAACTGGACTACCTAATCCACCAATTCCTACAATTAAAACTTTTGAATTAATTATTTTCTTTTGTCCTAATATACCAATATCCTTAAGTATTATTTGTCTAGAGTATCTCTCAAGCTTTCGTTTAGATAATGAATTTTTCACTTACCCGTTGATCCAAATCCACCCGAACCTCTAATTGTCTCAGGCAAAGTTTCTACAGTTTCAAAATCTACTTTTAGAATTGGCATTAGTATCATTTGAGCAATTCTATCATCGTTATTTACTGTAAAGTCTTTATCTCCATGATTAAATAAAATTACTTTTATTTCTCCTCTATAGTCACTATCAATTGTTCCAGGAGTATTTAATACACTTATATTATTTTTAGCTGCTAAACCTGATCGTGGCCTGATCTGAACTTCGGTATCCTCAGGTATTGCAATGGATATACCTGTTGGCACTAAAGCGTTTTCGCCCGGTTTAATTACTATTTTCTTTTCAATGAATGCAGTCAAATCTAGTCCAGATGATCCTGTTGTTTTATATTCTGGCAGTTTAACTTTCTTGTCTAATTTTTTAATTAAGACTTTCACCATCAAGTTAATTAATCTGTTGAATTATTCTTTTGACTATTTCCTCAGCTACCAATGATTTACTCATCTTTTCAAAATTTTCTTCAAGTTTATCTTTGTAAAATATAGAAATTTTATTAAAATCTGATCCAAATCCTATAGTTTGATCTGAGATATCATTTGCAATTACCCAGTCACAATTTTTTTCATTCAACTTCTCTTTTGCATTTGTCGAGAGATTGTTTGTTTCTGCTGCAAAACCAATTGTTATTTTTGGTCTTAATGAATTGTGATTAGATATATGATTTAAAATATCAATATTTTTTTCTAGCTCTAAGTTAAATTCTTCATTCTTTTTAATCTTTGTACTTTTATAATTTTTCACTTTAAAATCGGAAACAGCTGCAGAAAAAATAGCTACATCTGTTGGTAGATTATTTAAACTTTCTTTGAACATCTCTTCAGCCGTTTCAACACTTACAAAATTAACACCGTCCAAAGGTTTAATGTTTGTCTTTCCAGAAATAAGTGTAGTTTCAAATCCATTGTCTCTAAGACATTTGGCTATTTCATATCCTTGTTTACCACTGGATTTATTTGTAATAAATCTTACAGGATCAATATATTCATTAGTTGGTCCTGCAGTAACTAAAGCTTTTAATTTTTTATTTTTATCTAAATTAGCAAAATAATTTTTAAGCGTATTGACTATTTCATTTGGTTCTGTCATTTTTCCTTCACCGTATTCACCACATGCCATATCTCCTATCTCTGGCCCAATAATTTTGTATCCAAAACTTTTTAATTTTAATATATTTTCTTTAGTAGAAGGATGCTCCCACATTCTTACATTCATTGCCGGTGCTAAAAATATTTGTTTATTAGAAGCTAATAAAACAGTAGACGCCAAATCTTCTGCATTTCCTGAGGCTACTTTCGATATGGTATTAGCTGTAATTGGTGCAACTAATACTGCATCAGCCCATCTTGATAAAGATATATGGTCCATCTCAGCTTCGTTTTCTGCACTAAATATATCGTCATAAACTTTTTCTTGGGAAAGAGACGAAACAGATAGTGGTGTTACAAATTCTTTTGCATTTTTTGTTAATATAGTTTTTACACGAGCACCATTTTTCTTAAATAATCTTATTAACTCAAGACTTTTGTAAGCAGAAATTCCACCACATATAATCAACAGTATTTTTTTATTCTCAAAATAATTCATCGTCGAGATTAAAATACTACTAATCCTAAAATTACAAGTAATAATAAACCAATGATTGATTGATTTCTGAAAGCTACCATTTCATTTTTTTTTGTATTTAGATCATTATACGTATTAGTATTTTGTGGAATTTGTCCACTTGCAAGAAATGTTAATGCTTGGTTTGCTTTATCCATTATTTGCGGCATTTCTGGTAATCTTTTTATAACTTCTGCAGAATTTTTTAGAGTTTCATTTAATGTTGTTATAGGATCTTTTGTTTCTTTAAGCCATTTTTCAAGAACAGGCCTTGACGTTTCCCAAATGTTTGTCTCTGGATTTAATCTTCTTGCAACACCTTCAACTACTACCATGGTTTTCTGTAACATGAGCAACTGTGGTTGGGTTTGCATATTAAATTTTTCTGTCACATCAAAAAGTTGCTTGAGTAGTTTACCGCCAGATATATCTTTTATTGACTGACCAAATATTGGCTCTCCTATTGATCTTAGTGCTTGGGCGAGATCATCAACAGGCACTTCTTTTGGAACTAACCCTGCAGCCAAATGAACTTCAGCCACTTTTTTATAATCTCGTTTAATAAATCCATATAAAATCTCAGCAAGAAATTTTTTACTCAAATCATCGAGCCTTCCCATTATACCAAAATCGATAGGAACTATTTGACCACTATTGTTTATAAAAATGTTACCTTGATGCATATCTGCATGAAAAAAACCATCTCTAACAGCATGTCTTAGAAAATGTTGAATAATATCTGATGCAATTTTTTTGGTATCTATATTTCTTTTTTCTAACTCTTCTGTTTCTCTTATAGAGACACCTTCAACCCAGTCTAAAGTCATTACATTTTCACTTGTAAAATTCCAATATATTCTAGGTACTTGAAATCCACTGTCATTCTTAGTGTTTTCAGAATACTCATTAGCTGCAGCGGCTTCAAATCTTAAATCCATTTCTAAATTGGTTATTTCTTTTAGCAAATAAACAACCTCAACTAATTTAAGTCTTTTTGTTTTTTTGATAATTGACTCAGTTAAAAAAGCAAAAAGCATCAAAGCATCAATTTCTTCGTTGAATATTTTTTTTATATTTGGTCGTAAAATTTTTATAGCCACATCTTTAATTGTGCCATTATCATTTATTTGTGCTTTATGAACTTGAGCTATAGATGCTGCTGCCACTGGTTCAGATAGATTTATAATTGAATTAAAATTATCCTCCCCTAGATCTTTTTTGATTATTTCTTTAGCTTTAGATAATTCAAAGGGAGGCAAACGATCTTGTAAACTCTCTAGTTGTTTTGATAACTTTTCTCCAATTATATCTGGTCTAGTTGCTAGAAATTGTCCTAGTTTAATGAATGTTGTTCCCATAGATTGCAAGGAATTTGATAATCTTTCACCTTCGGGTTCAGTTACAAAAGAATTATCTTTTTTTGAAAATGATAAAGACAATAAATAGAACAAAATTTTTATACCAATCGGTGGATTATGAAACTTTGTAAATATGCTTAAAGCGTCAGATTTTGCTAATTTCCTTCCAAGCTTAAAAAGTATATATAATTTTTTAATCATATTTTCCAACCTGAATGAATAGCTACTATTCCACCAGAAAAGTTTCTATACTCACACTTAATAAAATTATTTTTCTCCATTAAAACCTTTAATTCCTCTTGATTAACAAATTCTTGGATACTTTTTATTAGATATTCATAAGGCTCTTTTTCACCAACCACAAATTTTCCTATTTCTGGAATTAATTTAGAGTATCTTTTATAGACTAAATCTAAGTTTAAATTTTGAATTTTTGAAAATTCTAAACAAAAAAATCTACCTCCTGACTTTAAAACTCTGTACGCTTCACTTAAGGATTTATTAATATTTTTTGTATTTCTTAAACCAAAACTGATTGTGTAATAATCACATGAATTAGATTTTAAAGGCAATTTCTCTGCCGACCCCTTAATCCACTTGATATTTTTGTAATTTGATAGTCTATTTTTTCCCTTTTTCATCATTCCTTCATTGGGATCAATACAAAATAATTCTATATTTTTATTTGAACTATTATCGATAAAAAGTTTTGCTATATCGCCTGTGCCACATGCAACATCTGCTAGAATTTTATTTTTACCTGGGTTCATCCAATTTATTAAATTTCTTTTCCAGATTCTATGAACTCCAATTGACATCAAATCATTCATGGTGTCGTATTTATCATAAACTTTATCAAACACACCTTGGACTAGACCTTTTTTATTTTGGAGATATTGTTGCATAAAATAAATAATATTAATTAATATAATAATAAATGCCAGAATTGCCAGAAGTAGAAGTTGTTAAAGAGTCACTAAGTAGAACAATAACAGGAAAAAAAATAAAAAAAGTAAGTATAAAGAATAGGAATTTGAGGTACAAAATAAAAAAAGGTTTTGAAACAAGGCTTCAATCAAAATCAATAAAGAAAGTTAAGAGGTTTTCAAAATATATAATACTAGTTTTAAATGATGAAAAATTTTGCTTAATTCATCTTGGAATGTCTGGCACTATACATCTCTTAAGAAAAAATATTTTAAATCAAAAAACAAATGCAAGTTTTTATCATAGTCCTTATTTGCCAAAAAAACATAACCATGTATTTTTGGAATTTGATAACATAAAAATTATATATAATGATCCCAGAAGATTTGGTTATTTCAAATTATTTGAAAATAAGAATAATTTAGAAAATTTTATAAATAACTATGGTCCTGAACCTTTTTCTTCAAAATTTAATCTCAACTACTTAAAAAAATATTTTTATAAAAAGAAAAAAAATATAAAAAATTTTCTATTAGATCAAAAGTTTGTTTCAGGTTTAGGAAATATTTATGCTAGTGAAATTTTATTTAATTGTAAAATAAATCCAAAAAAAAAAGCACAATCTTTAAGTGAAAACGATTGTATTAATATTATTAAATACTCAAGAAAAATTTTAAATTTAGCAATAAAAAAAGGAGGATCTAGTATTAGAGATTTTAAAAATACAGTTGGTAAAAATGGATCTTTTCAAGATAACTTTAAAGTATATAATAGAGAAAATAAGAGTTGCCTTTCTCCAAGATGTAAGGGAACAATAAAAAAAAAATTTATAACTAATAGATCGACATTTTTTTGTAATATTTGTCAAAAATAAAAAATTATTCTATTGACCGTATAAATTTCTCGTTATATACAATCGCGCTTATGGCAAACACAAAATCAGCTATTAAACGAATAAGACGTATATCGCGTCAAACAACTGTAAATAAGTCTAGAAAAAGCAGGTTTAGATCTGCTATAAAAAAAATGAATTTAATTCTTGATAAAAAGGATAAAAAAGAAGCTTTAGCTTTTCTGCCAAAATTAAACTCTGAGTTAATGAGAATAGCGAAAACAGGAGTGATAAAAAGGCAAAATGCGTCAAGAAATATCTCTAGAATAACAAAAAAAATAAATTCCTTATAACAACTCTAAGTTTATTTAAAGAAATTACAACTCTAGAGATTATTTTTTCAATTAAAAAAAGAATATTTGTAATCTTTTTGATCTAAAAAAAAAAAAATTAAAAAAAGTAAATTTAAGATTACTAAATTTAAGTCTTTAAAAAGAGATTCAATTATTAATTTATACAATTGTAAATTTTATTTTTTTTTGAAAATAAAAATAAATTTATTGCATTGAATAATGAATAGGAGTTTAACAGACTCTCATGAAAAATAATCTCACCAACGTTAAATCAGACAATATTAATAAGGTTGATTGGAAATTATTACAAAATGAAATGAAAAATAAATTTGGTTCAGAAATTTATGACAGTTGGTTAAAAAAAATTGATTTAGTTGATGAATTTAAGAATTATGTTTTATTGTCTGTTTCTACAAGATTTATTAGAGATTGGATAACATCAAGATATTTAGATCAAATATTGCAAATAATTAAATTATATAAAAAAGACATATCAAGGATAGAGTTTGTAATTAACGAGAATATAAAGATCAAAAATAATAATGAAATAAAACAAGACAATTCATCTGATAATGAAAAAGTTTCATTTATTAAAGACTCATATCTTCAATATAATCGAATTGATCCAAACAAAAACTTTGAGAACTTCTTGCTTGGTAGAAGTAATAAACTAGCTTTTGAAGCTGCAAAAAAAGTCTCAGAGCAAATAGCTCACTATAACCCTCTATATATTTATGGTGGAGTTGGAATGGGTAAGACTCATTTATTAAATGCAATAGGTTTAAGTTTGAGGGAAAAAAATAAAGTAATGTTTATTTCAGCTGAAAGATTTATGTATCAATTTGTAAAATCGATAAAATCCAATGAGATGGTAAAGTTTAAAGAGTATTTTAGAAATACCGATATATTTTTGATTGATGATATTCAATTTATGAATGGAAAAGAGGCTATGCAGGAAGAGTTTTTTCATACATTTAATGTTTTATTAGAGAAAGGGTCTCAAATTATTGTATCAGCAGATAGACCACCAAATAAATTAACTAGAATACAAGAAAGAATTAAATCTAGATTTTCAGGAGGACTGGTAGTTGATATCCAAAATGCTGATTTTGAATTAAGATACAGTATAATAAAATCTAAAAACGATGATCTCAAAATTCATGATCCAAGTAATATTAAAATTAGTGACGAAATCATAAAATTTATTAGCACAGAAGTTAATACCAGTATTAGAGAACTTGTAGGTGCATTTAATAGAATAGTATCTTTCTCTAGAATTTATGGAAAAACTCCATCGATGTCTGAGGTAAAAGTAATATTAAAAGATCTATTAAATTTAACTGAAAATAAAGTTGATATAGATAATATTCAAACAATAGTCTGTAAATATTTTAAAATAAGTAAAAATGAAATGCTTTCTCCAAGGAGGTCAAGATATCTTGTGAGACCAAGACAAACTGCTATTTATTTGGCGAAAATGTTGACATCTAAATCTTTACCAGAGATAGGTCGATCATTTGCTAATAGAGACCACACAACTGTTATTCATTCAGTTAAAACAATAGAAAAATTAAGAAAAGATGACAATGAATTAAATTTAAGCATTGATAGCCTAAAAAATAAAATATTATACAAACAACAAAATGAAATTTAGTGTTAATCAACAAGATTTGCAAAAATCTTTAGGTTACTGTCAGGGCGTAATAGAAAAAAGAAGTACTTTACCTATTCTTTCAAATATTTTGATAGAAGCAGCAAATTCAAAGTTAAAAATTACAGCAACAGATTTAGATTTAATTTTTATAAATGAAATATCAAATATAAAAATTTTTGATGAGGGAAAAACAACTACTTCTTCGTCAATTATGTTTGATATTGTAAGAAAAATACCCTCTGGTAGTCAGATAAACTTTGAAAACACTGGAGAAAGTAAATTACAATTAGAGTCAAATAAATCTCTATTCAATCTAAACTCAATTAATGCATCTGAATTTCCAATTACTGATGAAAATTTTAATGAAAATGAATTTTCTATACATTCAAAAGATTTATTAAAACTTTTAAATAAATGTAAATTTTCGATTTCAAATGATGAAACGAGGCATTATCTTAGTGGTATTTTTTTTCATCAGACCCAAACAGATGATAAGAATTTTTTAACCGCAGCAGCAACAGATAGTCATAGAATGTCTATTTCAAAAGTAAGACTAAAAAGTAAAATTGAATTTGAGCCAATAATACTTCCAAAAAAAACTATATTTCAATTATGTTCTCTTTTAGAAGATTATGATGGCGAGGTTAAAGTTTCAAATATTAAATCTAAAATTAAATTTGAACTTAATAATAGTATTTTAATATCAAAATTAATTGATGGAAAATTTCCAAATTATATTCAAGTTATACCAAGAGAAAATCAAAAAAAATTAGAAGTTGATTTAAAATCTTTTTTAAACTCTGTAGACAGAGTAGCTTCAGTTTCCCTAGATAAAAAAGATGGTGTAAAATTTAATTTAACTAAAGATAATTTAGACTTATCGGTTAATAATACAAACAGTGGTGATGGTAAAGAAAGCCTATCTGTAAAATTTGAGACAGATTTAGATATAAGTTTTAACTCTAGATATTTGCTTGATATAGCATCTCAACTAAATGGTGATAATATTGAAATATATTTAAAAGATACCGGATCTCCTGCTTTAATAAAAGATCCTGCAGACTTTGATAGTATTTACGTTGTAATGCCTATGAAAGGCTAATTAACAAGACCAAGCTCTGCATAAATTTCTTTTTGCAATAATTCTACAAATTCTTTTTCCTCGATACCTGTATTTATTGGTTTTAAAATAGAAATGGTAATTGTTTTATTGGGTATCATTTTTCCAGATTTAGGCCACACTCTTCCAGAGTCAATAGCAACAGGTTGACATTTTACATTTAATTCTCTGTAAATTCTTCCAACTCCCTTTTTAAAGGGAGTAATTTCATCCGGTAGAACTCGAGTAGCTTGGGGAAAAATTATTACAGGTCTTTTTGTTTTCTCCATAGCTTGTTTAATTTTTTCTGTAAAATTAAGGTTTTCTTTTGAAACTTTATTTCTATTTACAGAAATTGAGCCAATTTTTCTTAAATACCAACCAAAAATTGGAATATTTAATAGTTCTTTTTTTAAAATAAAAATTGGTGAATTAAAGATTGTCTGTAAAAAAAAAGTTTCAAACATTGATTGGTGAGAGCAGGCAATAAAGTAGTTCTCGTTATTAATTATGTTTTCACTGCCTTTAATTACTATACTTGTGGAATAAAAAATTTTTAAACACAGTGAGGACCAGTAACCAAATAGCTTACCTCCAAAAAGAGTTACTTTCTTCGGTAGTAATAATGAAGGCAGAAAAATAATGCATATGATTATTAATCCAGAAAAAAATACGCTTTTAAATAGGATATTTCTCATTACAAATTTAAAATTAGACTATATCTGATATTTTTTGTCTTTTTCTTATAATCTTTACTTTATTTCCATTTATCAAAATTTCAGCAGGTCTTAATCTAAGATTATAATTAGATGATAATGAATAACCATATGCTCCCGTATCGCAAATAACCATAATATCATTTTCTTGTATATTCTGAAATTTACTTTCTGTTAAAAATTTATCTGTTGTTTCACACACCGGGCCAACAAATTCTAATATTTTTTTTGATCGCGACTTATTTCTTACGGACGGAATTATTCTATGTTTTGCATTATATAAAGCTGGTCTTATCAAATCATTCATTGCTGCATCCAATATTACAAATGTTTTAGTCTTATTATGTTTTAAGTAAATTACTTTAGTTGCAAGGATGCCAACATTTCCAATTATAGATCTTCCAGGTTCAAAAATTATTTTACAATTATATTTATTTTTAAATTTAATTATCGATTTTTTATATTTTAAATAATTAAGTTTTTTTGTTTTATTGTCATAATTAATCCCCATTCCACCACCTAAGTCAATAAAATCAAATTTATAATCTAGATTTCTCAAAAGTTTATCAAGGACATTCAGCATTTTTTCATAGGGTCTGTGATTTAAGATTTGACTACCAATATGAACACTTAAACATTTGATGTTTATAAATTTTGAGTCTTTCATCAAATTAATAATTTTTACAAAAGTCTTTTTATCTACACCAAATTTATTTTCACTTTTGCCAGTAGAAATTTGTTTTAATGTCTCAGCATCTGTATCTGGATTTAATCTTAGGCCTATATTAACAACTTTATTTAGTTTTTTTGCAGCCTTTTCAATTACTAAAACTTCACTCAAAGACTCAGAATTTATTAGTAATATTTTTTTTTTAATTGCGTACTCAATTTCATCTTTTGTTTTACCAACTCCAGAGAAAACAATCCTATTTTTATTAATACCAGCTTTAAGTGAAGCGTATAATTCACCCTTTGAAACTACATCTGCACCAAGGCCAAGTTTTTTTATTTCTTTTAATAATGAAATGTTAGAATTAGATTTTACAGAAAAACAAATTAAAGGTCTAATTCCCTTAAAAGCTTTTCTAAAATTCTCTATATTTCCTTTTAAACTTTTATATGAGTAGCAGTATAGAGGTGTATTAAATTTTTTTGTTAAACTCTTAATGTTTTTTCCTTCAATAAAAAATTTATTATTTATGTATCTCATAATACTTTTTGAATGTTCTTACTTAATTCAGATTTATATTCTGGATCACCTTTACGTCCACAAGCAATTACGAAATATAAACAAAGTATAATAATTAAAATTTTTTTAATCATTTTTTGCTTTCTTTATCATTTTCTTAACGTTCTCAAAAGAAGTTCCGCCATAAGATTTTTTTGAATTAATTGAATTTTCTAGATTTAGTATTTTATAAACATTAAATGTCAGTTTTGGCTCAATTTGATTTATTTCTTTCAATTCTAGCTCGTGAAGTTTTTTATTTTTTTTTTCCGCTAAATTAATTATTTTTGCTGTTTGTATATAAGCTTTTCTAAATGGGTATCCAAGCTCTCTTACAATGTAATCAGACAAATCTGTTGCTGTAGTAAATCCTTTTTCTGCAAGGGAGAGCATACTTTTTTTATTTATAATTAAATTTTTTACTACATCATTTAATAAAGATAGTGATATTTTTAATTGATCATTTGTTTTAAAAACAATTTCTTTGTCATCCTGTAGATCTTTGAAATATGATAAAGGCAAACCTTTTAATATTGCAATCATAGAATTGATATTTCCTATAAATATTCCAGTCTTACCTCTCAAGTATTCCAATGGATCAGGATTCTTTTTCTGTGGCATTATCGAAGAACCGGTTACTAATTTATCATTTAAAGTTATTATATTGAATGCATCAGAATTCCAAATTATAAGCTCTTCAGCAATTCTAGAAATGTGTAAAGAACAAGCTAAAGAAGAATATAAAAAGTCTAAAACAAAATCTCTATCAGATACAGTATCTACAGAATTATTTGTTGGTTTTTTAAATTTAAGTTTTTTTGTTGTGTAGTTTCTGTCAATATTAAAAGAAGTGCCAGATAAAGCTCCAACACCAAGAGGATTTTCATCTAAAAACTCCAAATTATTCTTAAATTTTTTCTTATCTCTCTTAAACATCTCAACATATGCTAGCAGATAATGTGCCAAAGATAATGGTTGTGCATTTTTTAAATGTGTAAATCCTGGCATTATTGTTCTGATATTTCTTTTTGCAAGATTTAGAATATTTGAATTTGTATTATCTAATAAAATCATTATTTTTTTTGTTGCTTCTTTTAACCATAATTTAAGGTCGGTAATTACTTGATCATTTCTAGATCTAGCAGTATGAACATAACCCGCATCATCACCAACAAGTTCAAATAATCTGTTTTCTATATTCATATGAATATCTTCTAAATCATAATTAAAATTGAATTTTTTTTTTACAATTTCATTTTTAATTCTTTTTAATCCCCAAATTATTTTATTTTTTATTCTGAAATTTATAATTTTCTGTTTGTGAAGCATTTCGACATGAGCAATTGATCCTTCGATATCTTCTTTGAATAGCCTTTTATCAACTGGTAATGAACCACCAACTTTTTTAAATAAAGTTGAGGCATTTTTCTTAATTCTTGTACCCCAAATTGGTTTATTGTTTTTATTTTTACTCATGTTATTCAATTACAAATCTATGAAATTTATATTTATATCCATTAAAATAATATTTCTTTACTTCATATCATTTAGCTCTTCATATTCAATAGAAGCGCCTAATATAAAAAATCTAATAATTTATGAGGAAAAACAAAAAATTAAGTTTTTTGACTTTTTAAATGAGGCTGGAAATAAAGTTAATTTGAAAGATTTTAAATCTGAATTAATTATTCTGAATTTTTGGGCAACATGGTGTGCGCCTTGTAGAGAGGAAATGCCATCTTTAAATAACCTTCAAATACTCAAAGATGAAAAAAAAATAAAGATTATCCCAATAAATATAGGTGGAGAAAATATTAGTACATCTAAGAAGTTTTTTGATGAGCTGCTCATAAAAGAGTTACAAGTTTTCGTTGGTGATGGTGCTGGAATTGCAAAAAAATTAAAATTAAGAGGACTACCCACAACACTATTCATTGATAAAGATGGTTATGAGTTTGCAAGAATTGTCGGTTCAATAGATTTTAACAGTGATGAATTTTTGAATTGGTTAGATGAATTAAATTAATTTTTATAAAAGTAAGCTAATGCTACAAGTACAATTATAGCAACAAATTGAAGTAAAACTCTTAGCTGCATTAATTTGTTTGATGTTTTTTTATCTCCATCTCCCTTAAAAAGAGTTCTAATTCCGAGAATTAAGACCACAGCTACAGCTGCAAGCAAAACTATTGCTGCAATTTTAACAAATATTTCAGAAATCATACTTTGATTTTAGTTTCTTTTTAAAATAAAAAAACATAATTACTTATCTATGACATTTTGCCTTGAATCAACAATTATAAAACCTGAAATTGGGACTGAAATCAAAAATGCAGTAATATTACTTCATGGATATGGTGGAGATGGAAAAGATATAAGTATGTTAACTCTAAATTGGAAGAGGTTTTTAACCAAAACAGTATTCTTATGTCCGAATGGACATGAACCATGCAAAGTTAATCCAATTGGTTATCAATGGTTTGACTTAGAAACAAATGATAAAAATTATATTTTAAATGAAGTTAAAAAAGCTGAAGATAAATTAAGAAAATATATAGAAGAAGTTAAAAAAGAATATAATTTAGAAAATTCAAAGATATGTTTATCTGGATTCAGTCAGGGATGCATGATGTCAATAAACTTGGGTTTAACTTCTAAAGATCCCTTTAATTGTATTGTTGGATTTTCAGGAAAGATTATAGATAAAGAGGATCTTAATTTAAGATTAGTTTCTAAAACAAAAACTTTATTAATTCATGGCGAAAAAGATGAGATTGTTCCACTACATAATTTATTAGAGGCAAAAGATTTTTTTTTGCGAAACAATATTAGTATAGAAACTTTAATGATCAAAGACTGCGACCATCATATACCAGTAGAAGCTTCAAGCAATGCATTAAAGTTCATCAAAAATAATTTTAATACTTAAATATAATTAATTTTTTTTGTTACATTGATTAATTTTAATATATAATATAATAATTAAATATGACCTTAATGATCAATGAAAATCTTTCACTCGAAAAATGTCCAGCTTTAGTTCTTAATGCAGATTACAGACCATTAAGTTATTACCCTTTGTCGTTATGGTCATGGCAAGATGCAATTAAATCGGTATTTTTAGATAGAGTCTCAATTGTAAGTCATTATGATAGAATGATAAGAAGCCCATCTTTCTCCATGCAATTACCGAGTGTTATTGCTTTAAAATCATTTATAAAACCTCGCTCAAACCCAAATTTCACAAGGTTTAATGTTTTCCTAAGGGACAAGTTTAGTTGCCAGTATTGTGGAAGTAATGACGAACTAACTTTTGATCATCTTCTCCCAAGATCAAAAGGAGGGAAAACTGATTGGGAAAATGTTGTTACTGCTTGTTCAGCATGTAATGTAAAAAAAGGTGGAAGATTACTGAAAAATTCAGGAATGAAATTAAATCAATGGCCTTTTCAACCAACAACAGAAGATCTTCATAGAAATGGGAAGAATTTTCCTCCTAATTTTCTTCACAGTAGTTGGATGGATTACTTATATTGGGATGTGGAATTAGATCCTAGTTAAATTTTTTCAGAAATATTTATAGCAATTTTTGAGCCAGTCTTAATAATTTTATCCATTACTGAATATAATCCTTTTTTTGTTGCTCCATGCTCATAAGCAATATCTTTATGTTCTAATTCATCAGCTCTAAATTTTTTAATTTTTTCTCTAAGTTTTTTTTCATCATCTTGTAACTGATCTATCTGACTTTGGTAATGTTTATCAATTACTTCCTCAACAGATGCTGTGCATAGCATTGCAGCCTTCTTACCTAATATTGTTGAACCAAACCCTAAACCTACGCCCAAAAGATCCCAAAGTGGTAAAAATCTGGTTGGTCTTATATTTCTTTCTCTTATTTCATTTTCAAAAAAATCACTATGTTCCTGCTCATGCTCCCTCATTTCTTCTACTAATTTTAATAGTTCTGGATCTTTTTTGAAAGTTTTAAGTGCTAAAAGTTGACCTTCATATATTTTAATTGCACCTCTTTCTCCAGCATGATCAACTCTAATGAATTCTTCCAATTTTCTTTTATTAGTTTTTTTCATAAACTAGAGCTCTTAGCGAAAATAGTACAATTAGTAAAGATGTTAAAAAATTCAATCCTGATAAAGAGATACCTAAAATAGTGAACTCTACATCCTTACAATTCTTAACCATTCCAAGACTTTCGATTAATTTTTCTTTATTTGTAATATCTATATTTGTATTTGTGCAACCGGCATACTCCTCAAAAATGCTATTTTCTATACCAAAATGATAACCAGCAAGAGATGCGCTTAATGTAAATGTAACTACTAAAGCAATTAATATTCTATCAGACTTAAAATAATTATATCCTAAAAAACAAATGAAGATCGACACTAAAAAGGGTATTCTTTGGTAAATACATAATTTACATGGTAAATACCCAAGAACTTTTTCAATATAGATCGCAGATAGTATTGCAATAATTGAGTATACAAAAACTAACAAATAAAAATTTTTTCTTTTTAAAAAAAAATTCATTCTAGTTTATAAAGTTTTGTAAAAATTTATAAATCAAAAAAGCAAAAACTATTAATACAATTGAAATTATAATTGAAACCTTAAGCATTTTTTTTTCAATTATTGTTTTAATGGCTGGACCAAAGTTTCCTGCCAAAAAAGCTATTATAAAAAATCTAGATCCTCTTGTTAGCAGGGAAACAATTATAAAGTAAAGAATATTAAATTGAACAAAGCCACTAGTAATTGTTAGTAATTTAAATGGTATAGGTGTAAAACCCGCTATAGCTAGCAACGTCGCCCAAGCCAAAACCCCACCTTCTGATGAAATTTTATCTTTCAAAAATGATGTATTATCTACACCATAAAGTTCAAATATCTTAACACCAATTTCATTGAAAAAAACATTTCCAATAAAATAACCTAAGCATGCTCCTAAGACTGATCCTGTAGTGGCAATGATTGCTATCTTTATCCATCTTTGTCTGTCGGCAATAGTCATAGGAATAATTAGAACATCTGGTGGAATAGGAAATATGAAACTTTCAATAAAAGATATAAATCCTAAAATTTTTTTAGAATTTTTATGTCCTGCAAGTTTAATTGTTCTGTTAAATAGTTCCTTAAACATATTTTCTTTTAATACAAATAGTGTTTTAATACTATTATTTATATTCTATGAAACTAAAAATATATGGGCGAATGGCGGAACTGGTAGACGCGTTGGACTCAAAATCCAATAGTAGCAATACTGTGAGAGTTCGATTCTCTCTTTGCCCACCAAAAAATATATGAACTTAAAACAAATTAATAATTTAACTGAATTATTTTTTAATCAATTTAATAAACAAATTAACAAAGAAAAAATCTTATTGTCAACTTTAGGTGATAAAAGAAAGAATTATTCGTGGCAGGAAACAAGTGATTTTATTTATTTAGTTTCTAATGAATTGAGAAAAGTAATATCAAAAGGTGATAGATGCTTGCTAATTTCTGAAAATAGACCAGAATGGTTTATCGCAGACTTAGCTATTATGTTATCTGACGGGATAACTGTTCCAGCTTACACAACTTATGCAGAAAATGACTACAATTATATTCTTAATGATTGCACTCCAAGTATAATTTTTGTCTCAAATATTGAACAATTCAATAAATTGAAAAACATTATTAAGGACAAAAAATTTATAAAAAAAATATTTTCTTTTGAAAAATTACAAAATGCAGAAATTGAATATATTAATTTAGAAGAATTATTCCAAATTGATAATAAAAAAAATTTAATAATTCACAAATCGTTAGCTTCAAGAAAAGATCCGTCTTGCATAATTTATACTTCAGGTACGCAAGGAAATCCAAAAGGAGTTATTTTAAGTCATGGAGGCATCTTAAATAATTGTGAGGGCGCAATAGACATTCTAAAGCCATTATTATCTAAGGAACAACCCAGATTCCTTACGTGGCTTCCACTTTCTCATTCTTATGAGCATACTGTTCAATTTGTACAAATTACTGTAGCAGCAAGAATTTTTTATGCAGAGAGCATCGATAAATTAGTTAAAAATATGGGTGATTGTTCTCCAGAAATTATGACAGCTGTTCCAAGATTTTACCAAAATCTTTATCAAAAAATTAATGCAAGTTTTAAAAAGGCTACAGGATTGAAAAAAAACTTAATTTCTAAAATGTTAGAATTAGGATTAAAAAAAATAAAAAAAGAAAATTTAACTTTTTTTGAAAAAATACAAGACAGTATTTTAGAGAAATTGGTTAGAAAAAAAATAAAATTACAATTTGGTGGATCACTTAAAACATTCGTTTCTGGAGGTGGTGCCTTAGATAAAGAAGTTGGATATTTTTTGAATGCTATTGGTTTGCCAACCCTGCAGGGATATGGTCTAACTGAAACTTCTCCGGTAGTTAGCTGTAATCCAATTAATGATATTAGAATTGAGACTGTTGGCCCACCATTTAAAGGAAATGAAGTAAAAATAGCTGATGATGGTGAAATTTTAGTTAAAGGTGAAAATGTAATGTTGGGCTATTGGAACAACAAAGAAGAAACAGACAAAGTCCTAGTAAAAGGCTGGCTGCATACAGGAGATATCGGAGTATTTGAAAATAATTTTTTAAAAATTACTGACAGAAAAAAAGATATCCTAATTACACCTGGTGGAGATAATATTTCTCCACTCAAAATTGAAAATGAATTAGTAAATCTTGAATTCATCGAACAAGCAGTAGTATATGGAGATAATAAACCATATCTAGTAGCTTTATTAGTTTTAAACGATGAATTTATTAATATTACAAATGAAGAAATACAAAATGCGATAAAAAATTTGAATAATAATCTTTCAAAAATAGAAAATATTAAAAAATTTTTTTTAATAAAAGAAAAATTTTCAATTGAAAATGGAATGTTAACACCAACATTAAAGTTAAAAAGATATAAAA
>CACGFJ010000008.1 GCA_902572225.1 uncultured Pelagibacteraceae bacterium
GCAAAGGCACAAACACATCAAAGATTTAAAATTCAAACAAATCGTCCATTACAAACAGCGCCATTAGATTATTTTCGTTGGGCATATGAATACAAACAATCTGGTAAATTAAAACTTGAGGAAATTTGGACGAAAGTTAATCAAAAACAAATAGACAGACAAAAGAAAGTAGCAAAAAGAGTTGAGAGATATTTAAAGACAGGAAAAGGTATTAGAAAACGAGCATTATCAACTGGTGGATTTGCTAAAGTAGATAAGAACAAAGCAGTATTGATTTCTCGTAATATTAAGAAAGCACAAAATATCTTAATCAATGTTTGTAAAGGTGTATTTCCTGGCAATTATTCTGACCACTAATATTTCCATTTAGAAAAAGTTTCCCATAACTCTAATATCATTAGGGGAAAACTATTTTTACTTCAACATATGACATTATGTTCATATGAATATCAAAGAACAAATTAAAACTTCAAAAGTTTCCCCTGACGCTAATAGCACCAGAGAACAACTATTTTTAAGTCATTCTTTGCTATTCTGTATTCATAATGAAAAACAAAACAAAAAAGAAAGTGAGAAGTAAATAATGACATATTGTTATACAACATTAAACAAACCTTTAAGACAAACTGAAAAACAAAGAGAAAGCAGTTTGATTGCTGAAAGAAAGTTTTCAAAAAGAAATCCTTTAGCAGAAAAAAGATACGACATTAAAGTTAATAGTGAGTTTTCTCAAAATGTAATGATGAACAGATATATGATGAAAACTGCCAACTTTAATACTCTTAATACAATACCAGATTATGCTAACTCAATGAGTGAAGTAATCCTTAAACACCAGAAAGCAGCGTAATGAAAATTTATAGAGTTGCTTATTCTGAATTTGTTCCTGTTTATGACATTGAAGTTGAAGCAGAGAATGAAAGTGAAGCACACGACAAAGCAAAAGAAGTTCTTTCCGATACAGATATTGGCGAGTTTGAAATTTGGCGTGTTGAAGAAGTAAAGAAAGATAAAGATGAAAAGACAATTAACAATAACAACTGATACTGCTCAATTGAGTTTATTAAGATATCAAAATGGTTGCCTTGAAGAGTTATTGAAGAAAACAAAAAAGACAAATGAACACGAATATTTGTCTGCTCTTAATAATAGTGTTTCACAACTCACTAATCTTTTTACAAAAGAAATAGACGACTACGAAGAATACCTAATTTCAGAAGCAGAAGTTTTTAACCGATTACATAAAAAACGAGAAAGTAAAAAACTCAATTTATTGAATTAACCAAATTTGTTCCACCGAACAAATAACTCAAACACTTAACAGAAAGGACAAGTATGAGTAATAACAATGTTGCTATGAAAGATGATAGAGAAAATCTCTCTAAAGTTATTCAAGCAAATCAACCCAAAACCAAATCGTTTGACCCTTTACAGAATAGTATTCAAACTCTTCAAGTAAATGAGAAAACGCTTACCAATTACATAGAGCAAATTAAAACAAATATCTATGTTGGTAAGAAAGCAATGTATTTCGTTGCTAGAGATGTGTATGACGCTCAACAAAGTTTATCTACACCAGATTTTAAAAGGTTAGTAGATAACTTTAAATGGAATGGTTCAACACAAAGTAAAATCTTAAGGATTGGTGCTTCAAACAATCTATTTAAGATTTACAAAGAAGGTCATCTACCAAGTAATTGGACAACTCTTTATGAGTTATCAATTTTGACAGACGCTGAATTTAAGAAAGTCAAACACTTGCTTGAACCAGATGTTTCTTGGAACAAGATAGCGAAAGAGTTAGGTAAGAAAGATACACCTGACCCTAATTGGTTGCTTAACTTCTTAAATTTAGAAGTTGATAAAAGAAAAGTGACCGTTGCTGACTTTGTTAAAACTTTAACTGCCATCAAAAAAGACTTGAAGAAATACAAAGTAGTCAAAGTCGTTGATGACAACAAAGAGAAAGTTCAAAAGAGTATTGAGAGATACATCACCTCTTTGAATAACAAACAAAAGAAAGCAGATAAAGAAGCAAAGAAAAAAGAAAATAAGAGAAAGACGAAAGAGATAATTAAGAACGCTGCTTAATTATTTTTAGAGAGTGGCGAATAACTTTCGCCACTCATTCATTAGACATTAAAAACTAGGATTATTTATTATGACCAAAACATTCACATTTACAGATAGAGATTTACAGATACTTACAAACTTTTCAGAAATATCTCAGCATATTGAATTTAGAAAAGGAAGAAGACAAGCAACTATTGAAACTAATAGAAGTTTGTTAGCAGAATATGATTTTGATACAGAAATTAAAGATGAATTTTGTATATATGATTTACCAGAATTTTTAAATTTAATTGACTTATTTAAAAATCCAAAAATTACTCTTAATGAGAATAAACTTTTATTAAAAGAGAATAAATTAAAGATTGGTTATTCAACAGCAGACACCAACATTATACTCAAACCAAATTATACTCTCATAGATAAAAACAGAAAAAATTTTAATGAAAAAGATAATGATATTGAGTTTGAATTAACTGCTGACGATATAAGAGAAATTTACAGATTAAACAGAAAGATAAAACTGCCAGACATAGCGATAGAAAATGACGAAGGTAATATTGCCTTAAAGTTATTTGCTAAAAATCAATATGCTAGTTCAACAACTTTAACTCACATTTTAAATCAAAAAACAAATCAATCATTTAAGTTAAATTTTAGATTTCATAGATTTAAATTTTTAATTTCTAACTACAAAGTAGAGATACAAAAATTTAGTAAGAGTGGAATTGTAAGGTTATCAAGTAAAGAAATACCACTTACCTATGAGTTTGCCCTTGAGGAAGATTCCATTTTTGATAGCAATGAAAGTGAGGTTATAAACAATGCCTAAAATCAAAAAAGATACAATTAAAAAATTACCACAAACACACTCATTAAAAATATTTAAGTATGAGGGTAGTGAAAACTACTATTGTTCTTTTTATGTTGGACAAGTTTATACGAGAAATGGAAATAAAGAACAAAGTTTAAAAGTAAAAAATAGAAAAGAAGCAGAAAAGAAAGCAAAAGAGATTTACAAAAATTGGTGGTTAGAGAATGAAAATACAACACCAAAAAGAGAAAGAACCTTTGACCAAGATATTGCTCAACCTTATTTAAAAACAAGAATTACAAAATATAAAAATAAAGGAAGTGTGGTCAATACAGGTCAAAAAGAAAAATCCCAATATGATAGATTTATGAAATCATATTTTGAAGATGTTGATTATTTAAACCACGACCAATTATTAAGTGCTGTAAGTGATATTGTAGAAAATTTAAGACGAGAAGGAATTAAAGATACAACAATCTCAAAATATACGAACACAATATCATTGATGTTTAAAAGAGCATTTAACAATGCTGTGATTAAGAAACTTCCAGATTTAAAAGAAGTTGTGACCTTAAAGAAAGTAAATGAAGTTCGTCCAATGTATCAACCTAATGAGTTGAATATGATTACTAATAAATGCCGAGAAGAATATAACGAAACAAAAGATAAATTCTTCCTAGAATTAAAAGATTATATTAACTTAATTAGAAGTGCTGGTTTCCGACCAGGTGTTGAACCATTAAAGATTAAAAGACACCAATTTAATTTTTTAACTGATAAAGAAAATCCTACTGAACCAATTCTAGTATTCACTTTATTTGGAACGAAAACTAAACCAAGACATACATTAACTTGTCACCCATATTTTACTAAAAATATTTTTATTCCAGAAATACAAAAAAGAAATCCAAATGCTAAACAAGACGATTATCTGCTATTTCCTAATATAAGAGATAGACAACAATTGTATGAAAGAATTAGAAAAAATTTTACAAGAATTTCTAGCGAATTAGGATTGTATGTAAGAAATGGTTCAACTCGTCCATTATACTCAATCAGACATACATTCATTACTCAAAGATATAACCAAAATGCCCCTCTTCAAGTAATCGCCAGAAACTCCAATACATCTGAAACGATTATCAAATCAAACTACCTAGACGAGAGTAATGAAATGATAGTGTCTGAACATAAGAAATTATTCGGTTCAACGAAATCAACGAAGTCAAAAGACAAAGTGAGGACAAAATAGATGTTCCTCTCAACGAAGTTCTCAACGAAGAAATTCCATTTAGTAAGTAAATATGCTAATTATCCTACTTGGGACGAGAAACAGAACGCCCCCTCATTACTTATTTTTGTGGTGCGGTCAGAGAGACTCGAACTCTCATGGGCTAGGCCCACACGGCCCTCAACCGTGCCTGTCTACCAGTTTCAGCATGACCGCATGTAATGCGTCAGATTAAATGAATGACAATTCTATTTCAAGTTGATAAGTTTTTTTTATGGAATTTACTAATGAAATAAAAAAAGCAACAAGCTCAATTTATAATAAAGTATCAAGTAAAATTCCAGAAATAGAATGGGCTGCTCATGCTCCTTATATTTATAAAATCAATAAATTAAAGAAAGAAAAGAATGCAGTAATTCTTGCGCACAATTATCAAACACCAGAAATTTATCACGGCATTTCAGATTTTTCTGCAGATTCTTTAGCTTTAGCCGTAGAGGCTGCAAAAACAAAAGCAGATATAATTGTAATGTGTGGAGTTCATTTTATGGCTGAAACTGCAAAATTAATGAGCCCTGAAAAAAAAGTTTTATTACCTGATATGAAAGCAGGCTGTTCGCTATCTTCGTCAATAACAGGAGATGATGTTAGAAATCTCAAAAAAAAATATCCTGGTGTTCCAGTAGTATCTTATGTAAATACATCTGCTGATGTTAAAGCAGAAACTGATGTTTGCTGCACATCTGCAAATGCAGTGAAAATTGTAGAGTCATTAGGAGAAAAAAAAGTAATATTTTTACCTGATGATTTTTTAGCTAGATATGTGGCATCACAAACAGATATTGAGATTATTTCTTGGAAAGGAACTTGTGAAGTACACGAACAATTCAATGATCAAGAAATTAATGATATTAGAAAAGCTAATCCAGGTATAAAAATAATAGCACATCCTGAATGTCCTCCTGATGTAATACAAGCATCTGATTTTGCAGGTTCTACAAGTGGAATGATTAAATATGTAAGAGATAATCAACCAGAAAAAGTTATGATGGTCACGGAATGCTCTATGAGCGATAATGTACAAATTGATAATCCAAATGTTGAATTTATTAGACCATGTAATCTTTGTCCTCATATGAAAAGAATTACTTTGCCTAAAATATTAAATTGTTTAGAAAATGAAACTAACGAGTTAATAATGGACAATGAGACAATTCAAAAAGCAAGAAAATCTGTAGAGAGAATGGCAGAAATAGGCAGATAAAATCTGTGTCTAAAATTCAATTAAATAAAAATTTTATAAAATCTTCATGTAAATTAGCTTTAAATGAGGACTTATATCCATCAGGTGACATTACCTCAGAATTAATTAAAAAAAATATTAAAAAAAAAGTTAAAATGATGTGTAACCAAAATGGAATTTTAGGTGGGATAGAATTTGCCAAAGAAACATTTAAATTAGTTGATAATAAAATAAATTTTAAAAATAAAAAAAAAGATGGATCTCGAATTAAAAAAGGTGAGGTAGTCGCTACTATTGATGGCAACCTAAGAAATATTTTAATTGGTGAAAGAGTGGCGTTAAATTTTGTTTCTCATATTTCTGGAATAGCAACAAAAACAAATATGTTTGTAAAAAAGGTTGGAAAAAAAACTAAAATATGCTGCACAAGAAAAACGATCCCAAATCTGAGAGTAATCCAAAAATATGCTGTTAAATTAGGTGGTGGAACAAACCACAGATTTAACTTAAGTGATGAATACTTAATAAAAGATAATCATATAAGTGCTGAAAAAAATTTTGAAAATTTAATTCAAAGAGCCATCAAAAAGAAGGGAAGAAAAAAAATTACAGTAGAGGTTGACAATTTATCTCAGTTAAAAAGAGTGTTAGGTATGAAATTTGATAGAATTCTATTAGATAATATGAATTCGAAAAATTTAAAAAGAGCAGTCAAAATGTCTAAGAAATTTTATGAGACTGAAGCATCAGGAGGAATTAACTTAAAGAATGTTAAAAATGTTTCATCTTCTGGTGTAGATAGAATTTCTGTAGGATCTTTAACTCACTCAATAAATGCATTAGACTTAAAATTAGAAATCTAGAATTTAATTCAATTTTTTTAATTGAGCTTGAGCTGCAGCAAGTCTTGCGATAGGGACTCTATAAGGCGAACAGGATACATAATCTAAACCAGCACGTGCACAAAAGTCGATACTTTTCGGATCACCACCATGTTCGCCACATATACCGAGTTTGATTTTTTTGTTAATTTTTTTACCTTTTTTTGTTGCTATTTCTATCAAATCTCCAACTCCGTCGTCTATAGAAACAAATGGATCAATATCAAAAATTTTATTATCAATATAATCATTTAAAAACTTACCACTATCATCTCTGCTGATGCCAAAAGTTGTTTGTGTTAAGTCATTTGTTCCAAAACTAAAGAATTCTGCATGTCTAGATATATCATCTGCTTTGATTGCTGCTCTTGGGAGTTCAATCATTGTACCCACTAAAAAATTTAGTTTTGTTTTAGTTTTGTTTTCAACTTCTTTTGCGATTCTAATTACTAAATCTTTCATTATTTTTATTTCTGCTTCAGTTGATACTAAAGGTATCATGATCTCTGGAATAATAGATTTTATCTTGAGTTTTTTACATTCAACTAAAGCATGAAAAATCGCTGTGCACTGCATCTCATATATTTCTGGGAATGATATACCTAATCTACAACCTCTATGACCGAGCATTGGATTTTGTTCATGAAGTTCTGTTATTCTACCTTCTAATTCAGAACTTTTGATGTTTAAAGCATTTGCAACATCACTAATCTCTTTTTTATTTTTCGGTAAAAATTCATGAAGTGGTGGATCTAATAATCTAACTGTAACAGGGAGGCCATTCATAATTTTAAAGATATCAATAAAATCCTTTTTTTGAAAAGGAAGTAGTTTCTTTAAAGCACTGGCCCTATCTTCTTTTGATTTTGATAAAATCATTTCTCTTACAGATAAAATTCTCTCTTCATCAAAAAACATATGTTCTGTTCTACAAAGACCTATTCCTTCAGCTCCAAATTCTCTAGCAGTCTTACTGTCTAGAGGTGTTTCAGAATTAGTTCTAATTTTTAGTTTTCTAAATTTATCAGCCCAGCTCATAAGTTTGGAAAAATCTCCAGATATTTCAGGTTTGACAGTTTTAACCTCTCCTTTTATAATTCTACCAGTTGAACCATCAATGGTAATTAAATCACCTTCTTTAATTTCATTATTTTTCGTTTTAAAAATTTTATTTTGGTAATCTATCTCTATTTCGCTTGAGCCTGATACACAAGGTCTACCCATTCCTCTAGCAACTACTGCAGCGTGACTGGTCATTCCTCCTCTTGCGGTGAGAATTCCTTTAGCTGCATGCATTCCGTTAATATCTTCAGGTGATGTTTCTACTCTTACTAGTATTGTATTTTGCATCATTCCATTTAATCTTTCAGCTTCATCGGAAGTAAATACTACTTTTCCACTAGCTGCTCCTGGCGAAGCTGGCAGGCCTTTGGCTATTACATCTAAATTTGCTGTTTCATCTAAAGTTGGATGAAGCAAAGTATCTAATGAATTTGGTTGTATTCTAAGCACAGCCTCTTTTTTTGTAATGAGTTTTTCTCTTTCCATATCGACAGCAATTTTGACTGATGATTTTGCAGTTCTTTTTCCTGATCTAGTTTGCAACATCCACAACTTATTATTTTCGACTGTGAACTCTACATCCTGCATATCTCTATAATGTTTCTCCAGTTTTATGAGAATATTTTTTAGATTTTTATAAACTCTAGGCATGGACTCTTCCATTGAAAGAAGTTTCTCTTTTGCATCTTTTCTGGCTTTCTTAGTTATATGTTGGGGCGTCCTTGTTCCCGCAACAACATCTTCTCCTTGAGCATTTATCAAATATTCGCCATAGATTTCATTGACTCCATTGGATGGATTACGTGTAAATACAACTCCTGTCGCACAATCAACACCCATATTACCAAAAACCATGGACTGAACATTTACTGCAGTTCCCCACTCTGAAGGGATATGATTTAATTTTCTATAAACCTTTGCTCTTTTACTCTCCCATGACAAAAAGACTGCACTAATTGCGCCTAGTAATTGTTCGTTGATATTTTGAGGAAAATTTTTTTTTGTTTTTTCTTTTACAATATTTTTAAAATCTTTAATCAATCCATCCCAGTCACCTTCATCCAAATCAGTGTCTAGCAAAACACCTTTTGTAAGTTTATAATTTTCAATTAATTCTTCAAAATTATAACTTTCAACACCCATAACAACATTTGCATACATTTGTATAAATCTTCTATAACTATCTTTTGCAAATCTCATATTTGATGTTTTATTTGCTAAAGCAATCACAGTTTTGTCATTTAGTCCAAGATTTAAAATGGTATCCATCATTCCTGGCATAGATACTCTTGCACCAGATCTTACAGATAACAATAAAGGATTATTTAAATCTCCAAATTTTTTACCAGAGGCTTTTTCAATATTTTTTAATTCTTTATTTATTTCATTTATAATTTTAGGCTTTAACTTTTTTTTATTTTTATAAAATAAATCACAAACTTCAGTAGAAATCGTAAATCCAGGTGGGACTGGTAAACCCATCCTTCCCATTTCTGATAAATTTGCACCTTTACCTCCTAAAATATTTTTTGGGTTTTTTATTTTATTTGTGTCTTTAGATTTAAAATTAAATACTAATTTTGGCATTTATGCTTCTATTTTAGAAAAGTTAAAATAATTATCGAAGCTTTTACATAACATTTTTAAAAGTTCTAGTCTGTTTTTTTTAATTAATTCTTCTTGATCATTGACTATTACATTATCAAAAAACTCATTAACCTCTATTTTGGCACTTGAGAGTGTTTTAAGACTTTCATCATAATCCTCGTCTCTACCTATACTTGAAAAATACTTTCTTATAGTATGTATTTTTTTATAAAGATTTTTTTCATAATCATTTTTAAAGAGGCCAGGATCGGCAGATCCTACAATTTCTAGTTTTGATTTACTTTCGCTATTTAAAATGTTTGCAGATCTTTTATAAATTGCAATAACATCAAGACCAAAATCTTTTTTAATATTTTTATTCAAATTTAACGATTTATTAAAAATTTTTAGTAAATCATCTATTCCATAAGAATTAGTGGAGCACTCAATAATATCCGACCTAATATTTTTTTCTTTCAAATAATTTTTTAATCTATCTAAAATGAAATCTCCCAATTCATCATTTATCAATTTTGAGTCAAAAGAGTAATTTTGTTCTTTGTATAAATTTATTGAATAATTTATTAGATCTCTTAATTTTATTTTTTTTTGATTTTCAATTATTAACCTTAATAAACTAATTGCCATTCTTCTTAAAGCATAAGGATCCTTTGAACTAGTTGGTTTGAGATTAATTCCAAAAAATCCAACTAAGGAGTCGATTTTATCACTCAATGATAATGCTACACTGTATGGTTTTTTTGGCACTTTACTATCAATACCACTTGGTAAGTAATGCTCTGAAACAGCTAAACTTATTTCTTCGTCAAAACCTTGCTCTCTTGCGAAGTATCCACCCATCACGCCCTGTAATTCGGGAAACTCTCCAACTAAATCCGACATCAAATCTACTTTACAAATTGAGGAGGCAATTTCTATCTTTTCTTTACTTATTAAAAGTTCATCTGATATTATTCCGCTAAGTTTTCTTACTCTTTGTATTTTATCAAAATAACTTCCCAACCCTTTAAAATAATTAATTTGCTTCAATCTAGACACCTGTTTAACTAAATTTTGAGACTTATTTCTATTCCAAAAAAATTCTGCATCTGCTAACCTTGCATCTATAACATTTTGATTTCCTAATTTAATTAATCCCTTTTTGTCCTTGCAATCTGCTACAACTATAAAATTATTTGTTATTTTGTTTTTGCTATCAAATGTAGGAAAATATTTTTGGTGATGCTGCATTGTAATAATAAGTATTTCTTTGGGAATTTCTAAAAATTTCTTATTAAACTCACATACTAAAATTTTTGGTTTTTCAACAATATTTATTATTTCGTCTATAAGTTTTTCATTCACGTTTATATAAATTTTTTTTTGATTAGTTGCCTTGTTTATTTCTTTAATTATAAATTCTTTCCTTTTATCTTGATCAATTGTTACTCCTTTTTGTTTAAAAAATTTTATATAAGATTTAAAATCATTAAAACTTTTTACTTCATCTTCTAGATCTTTATCTGTGAAAGTTTTATTTGAACTATGTAAATGGTTTAATTTAAATTCAATTATTTTTTTATCAAATAAAGCTAATATTGATTTTAACGGTCTTCCCCAATATAAATCATGATTGCCCCATTTCATTGATTTTTTCCATGAAATTTTTAAAAGTAAACTTGCAATACTTTCTTTTAATAAATCGTATGTTTTTATTTTTTGCGATGGTTTGTTGTAGAAGTAGAATATGCCTTTCTCAGTGCTTTTTTTGAAAACTTTTTCTTTACTTATTTTATTGGATTTTAAAAATCCTTCCAGAGCCTTTTCTGGAGCATTTATATTAGGACCTCTAATTTCCTCTGCTTTTTTTATTACATCCTTGGAGATCTTATTTATATGAACAATGAGCCTATTTGGAGTTGAATAAGTATTAATTTTACCTTTAACTATAATTTCATTATCATCAAAAAATTTTTTAAAAATTTGTGTTAATTCATTTCTAGCATTAATTTGTAATCTGGAAGGTATTTCTTCACTAAATAATTCAAGGAAAAATTCAGACATTTTAATTTTGTGTATCTACCCAGATTTTTCCAATTTCTCTTGTCAGATCTCTAATCCTTGCAATATATTCTGCTCTTTGAGCAACACTTATAACTCCTCTAGCATCTAAAATATTGAACACATGACTTGATTTTAAACATTGATCATATGCTGGCAGAGAAATTTTCTTTTCAATTAATGATTTTGCTTCTTCTTCGAGCATATCAAAAATTTTAAATAATTTATCTGTGTTTGCATACTCAAAATTATAGGCTGAAAATTCTTTTTCAGCTTGATGAAAAACATCTTTGTATAAAACTCCTTCATCATTCCAAATTAAATCAAAAACATTTTTTTTACCTTGAATAAACATACATAATCTCTCTAAACCATAAGTAATTTCAACAGATATTGGATTGCATTCCATACCTGCCATTTGTTGAAAATAAGTAAATTGAGTAACTTCCATACCATCACACCATACTTCCCAGCCAAGACCAGCAGCACCTAAGGTTGGACTTTCCCAATCATCCTCTACAAATCTGATATCGTGCTCTTCGTATTTAATACCTACTGATGAAAGGCTATTAAGATACATTTTTTTAATATCTTTTGGTGAAGGTTTTATTAAAACTTGAAATTGATAATAGTGTTGCAAACGATTAGGATTTTCTCCATACCTTCCATCTGTTGGTCTTCTTGATGGTTGAACGTAAGCTGTTTTCCATGGTTTAGAACCTAATGATCTTAGAGTTGTTGCTGGGTGAAATGTTCCTGCTCCAACTTCTAAATCATAAGGTTGTAAAATAACGCAACCTTTTTTTGACCAGTACTTTTGAAGATTTAAAATTGTATCCTGAAAAGAAATAAATGATTTTGGATTTTTTGTTTTTTTTTTAGAAACCATATTTTTGCCAAATAGATCTTTCTTCTAAAACACTTATCAATTTATCCGCATGGTCTTCAGAAGACGAAAGTTTTTTAGCAAGCCATCCTTTAGACTTTTCAAATTTTTTAATTTCAACATCTTCACCAAATTTTTCTCTCAATATCTGTTCTGCATTCCCTATTCCATCTATCAAACCAAGTTTTAAAGATGTTTTGCCGGACCAAAATTCTCCAGAAAAAAGTTCAACATCAGTTTTGTTTAATTTTGTTGATCTACTTTCCTCTACAACGTTAATAAATTCTTGGTGAAGTTCCAGTTGAATATTTTTTAATCTTTGAATGTCCTCTTCTTTCTCGTCTAAAAAAGGGTCTAGAGTACTTTTATTTTTTCCAGCTGTATAAACCCTTCTTTGAACACCTATTTTTTGAATTAAATCTTTAAAACCAAAAGAAGAATAAATTACTCCTATTGATCCGATTATAGAACTTGCATTAGCATAAATCTCATCACCTGCGCATGCAATTAAATAGCCTCCAGATGCAGCAACATCTTCAGCAAAAACTATTACTTTTTTTTTGTTTTTCTTAGACTGTTCTCTAATAAATTTATATATTAGATGTGATTGAACGGGTGAACCACCTGGTGAATTAATTGAAATTGCAACAGCCTCTGCTTTTTTTACTGAAAAAGCTTTTTTTATCATTTCTTCTTGAGAGGAATATTCTATCCCTTGTTTAAACTTTCCAACATTTCCTATGACGCCGGTAAGTCTTAAATGACTAACAATTTTTTTTTTTTTAAAAAATGAAAACATACAAATGATTATAAAAATTTTACTTAATTATAAAGCTACTTATAGTTGAAGAATTAGGTGCGTCAATTGATAAGTATATTAATAAACTTAATGTAATATTTTGAATTTATGGGTTCAGTAGTTCAATTAAAAAAGCAAATAACTAATGCGTATACAGATTTACTAAATTCTGTTGATGAAAAGCTAAGTTTAGTTGAAGACAAAATTTCTTATAAATTAGATAGTAAAGTTGAGCTTGTTAAAGAAATGACAGCTTACCACATGACTAGTGGAGGTAAAAGATTAAGAGCATTGCTTACTTTGGAGTGTGCTAAATTGTGTGGATATACAAAAGGTAGTAGAGATGTGAACCTAGCTGCATGTGTTGAACTTATACACGCAGCAACTCTTATGCATGATGATGTAATTGACAGCGCAGATTTAAGAAGAGGCAAAAAAACTACAAATAAAATTTGGGGAAATCAGTCATCAATTCTTGTTGGGGACTATTTGTTAAGTAGATGTTTTGAAATGATGGTTGAAGATGGAAGTATTGAAGTATTAAAACTTTTATCTTCTACATCATCAACTATTGCTCAAGGAGAAGTTTTACAATTACAACATAAAGGTGACTCTGAAATGTTAGAAGATACATATTTGAATATAATTTCTTCTAAAACTGCAGCTTTATTTTCAGCTTCTTCAAAAGTTGGGTCGATAATTACTGATAAAGACAACAAATTTAAAGATGCACTAGAATTCTATGGAAAGAACCTTGGATTAACATTTCAGATTGCAGATGACACACTTGACTATAACTCAGAATTAAAAATGTTTGGTAAAGAGATAGGGAAAGATTTCTTTGAGGGCAAGGTTACACTCCCGATTATTCTATTACATCAAAAATTATCTTCAGATGAAAAATTAGTTTTAAAAAAAATATTTGAACAAAATATCAGATCTAAAGAACAATTTGACTATGTGCTTAAATTGGTAAAAAAATATAATATAATTAATGAGTGTTACAAAAAAGCGGAGCACTATATAAGTTTAGCATCAAATTCATTAAGTATATTTCAAGATTGTGAAGAAAAAACTATACTCAAAAATTTAACTTCATTTAGTATTAATAGAAAATTTTAAGGTGATAAGAGAATTTTTTTCCAATCATTATTTTCTTTAATATATTTTAATCTTTCGTGAATTCTATTTTCACCATCTAACCAAAATTCAATTTCGTGGTGTTTTAACCTCCATCCTGACCAATGATCAGGTCTTGGAACATTATTTTCATCTTTATAGAGATCTTTAAATTTTTTTATAGATTGGTTTAGCTCTTCTCTATCTTTTAAAATTGAACTCTGATTTGATGCCCATGCACCAATTCTACTTCCGTAACTTCTGGATTTATAATAATTATCAGCCTCTTCATCAGAAACTTTTTCAGCAGTACCAACTATTCGAATTTGTCTGAGTAAACTTTTCCAATGAAAGCACATCGAAATGTTTGGATTCTGCTTTATAGAGTTTCCCTTATTACTATTAAAGTTAGTGTAAAAAACAAATCCGTCCTCTCCATAATCTTTGAGCAATACCATTCTTACATTCGGATAACCTTTTTCGTTAATAGTGCCTAGAGCTAATGCATTTGGATCATTTATTTCCGTTTTCTTTGCCTCATTGTACCATTCAGTGAATAATAGTATTGGATTATCGAGATCTAGAAAGCATTTATCTAACCCTAAAGAATTTTTTTCGTTCATAATTTAACCAAAATAATTTATATAATAATATAATGTCTTTTAATACATTTGGAAAATTTTTTCGATTTACTACTTGGGGTGAGTCTCACGGTCCAGCAATAGGATGTGTTGTTGATGGTTGTCCTCCGAATATTAAGCTTAATATCAGAGACATTCAGTTAGAATTAAATAAAAGAAAGCCTGGTCAGTCAAAATTCACAACCCAAAGAAAAGAGGATGATAAAGTAGAAATTTTATCAGGGACATTTGAGGGCAAAACAACTGGTACACCTATCTCAATGATTATCTTCAATAAAGATATGCGTTCTAGGGATTATAAAAATATTAAAGATAAATTTAGACCTGGTCATGCTGATTATACATATTTTAAAAAGTATGGAATTAGAGATTATAGAGGTGGAGGCAGACAATCAGCGAGAGAGACTGCTTCAAGAGTGGCAGCAGGGGCAATAGCAAAACAAGTTTTGCAAAATATTATTGGGAAAAAGTACAGTGTAATTGGAGCCGTAACACAATTAGGAATACTAGGATGTGACACAGAAAAATGGAATGACAGTTTCATCACAAAAAACCCTTTATTTTGTCCTGATAAAACAGTTTTAAAATTATGGGAAAAATATTTACTTGGAATAAGAAAAGCTGGCTCATCATGTGGGGCTATTATTGAAGTAAGAGCAAGAGGTGTTCCTGTCGGTTTAGGAGCTCCAATTTATTCAAAATTAGATATGGATTTAGCATCTGCGATGATGAGTATTAATGCAGTAAAAGGGGTAAATATAGGATCAGGAATGAACTCTGCTCAACTTTCTGGTGAACAAAATTCTGATGAAATGTCCCAAACAGGAAAGAAAACAAAATTTAAATCGAATAATGCTGGAGGAATTCTTGGAGGTATTTCTAGTGGTCAAGAAATAATAGTTTCTTTTGCAGTAAAACCAACTTCATCAATTCTTTCTCAAAGAAAAACAATTAATAAATTTGGAAAAAATACTTCAATTTCAGTTAGAGGGAGACATGATCCATGTGTAGGTATTAGAGCAGTGCCTATAGGTGAAGCTATGATGCATTGCGTTATTCTTGATCACTACTTAATGAATAAAGCTCAATGCGGTAATTAATTCGTTTTTTTGATTACAACCTTAGAATTTAAAGTTTCTAAAACTTTCGCTTCAATAGATTTAGCATCTAGACCAGCTTCTTTATACATTTCTTCTGGTTTATCTTGATCTAAAAATTTATCAGGCAAAATCATTGATCTAAATTTTAAATTATTATCTAATAAATTCTTTTCATTTAAGAAATGATTTACATGGGCTCCGAAACCTCCAATAGAACCTTCTTCCAATGTAATCAGCACTTCATGATTTGTTGCAACTTGCCACATAAGATTTTCATCAAGAGGTTTTGCAAATCTAGCATCTATAATTGTTGGATTAATTCCCATTTTTTTTAAACTTTCTTCAGCCAATAGACATTCTTTTAATCTGTTTCCAAAACTTACTAAGGCGACTTTATTTCCTTCTCTTATAACTCTTCCTTTTCCAATATCTATTTTTTCGTTGATATCGGGTAATTCTAAACCTGCTCCATTTCCCCTTGGATATCTAAATGCACACGGTTTATTATTAATATCTACTGAAGTATTAACCATTCTTACTAATTCTGCTTCATCACTTGCTGCCATAACAATAAAATTAGGTAAAGTTGATAAATATGTAATATCAAAAGCACCTGCGTGAGTAGCTCCATCGGCTCCCACCAGACCGGCTCTATCGATAGCAAATCTTACTGGTAAACTTTGAATTGCAACATCATGAACTACTTGATCATAAGCTCTTTGTAAAAATGTTGAATAAATAGCTGCATAAGGCTTATAACCTTCTGTAGCTAAACCTGCAGCAAAAGTAACGGCATGTTGTTCAGCAATTCCAACATCAAAAGTTCTATCCGGGAAAACTTTACTAAATGCATCCATTCCTGTCCCTGATGGCATAGCTGCAGTTATACCTACAATTTTACTGTCTTTCTTTGCATGCTCTATTAATGTATTTGCAAATACCTTTGTAAAAGCTGGAGCTTTGGTTTTTGATTTTTGTTGAACTCCAGTTTTAACATCAAATTTTGTTACTCCATGATATTTATCATCGGATTTTTCAGCAAAACTATAACCTTTACCTTTTTGAGTTTTTATATGAATTAGTATTGGACCATTATGATTGGTTTCTTTTGCATTTTTTAAAATTGGCAATAGTACATCTAAATCATGGCCATCAATTGGACCAACATAATAAAAACCTAATGAATTAAATAACGTACCTCCTGTAACAGCCGATCTCAAAAAATCTTCAGCCTTTCCAGCCTTTTTACTAAATCTTTTTGAAAAGGATGAAATAATCATTTTAACTGTTTCTCTAAAACTAAAGTAAATCTTACCTGAAAAAATTTTAGCAAGATAAGATTTCATTGCACCAACTGGTTTTGCAATTGACATATCATTGTCATTCAAAATTACGATCATTTTGGTTTTTGAATCTCCCGCATTATTCATGGCTTCATATGCCATTCCTGCACTCATGGCACCATCACCAATAACTGCTATAACCTGATCGGATTTATTTGATAATTTATTTGCTGTTGCAATGCCAAGTCCAGCAGAAATAGATGTAGAACTATGAGCTGCACCGAAGGGGTCAAATTCACTTTCTGATCGCTTTGTAAAACCAGATAATCCACTTCCTTGTCTTAAAGTTCGTATTTTATCTTTTCTTCCTGTTAAAATTTTATGAGGGTATGATTGATGACCAACATCCCATATCAATTTGTCCTTTGGTGTGTCAAAAACATGATGTAGTGCTACTGTTAATTCTACAACACCTAAACCTGCACCTAGATGACCTCCTGTTTTTGAAACAGCATCAATCATTTCATTTCTTACTTCATCTGATAGAACTTTTAATTCTTCATTATTCAGTTTTTTTATATCTGAAGGAAAATTAATATTATTTAAATATTTATAACTCTGCATTTATTTATTTCTACTTAATATATATTCAATTGTCTCTTTTAAATCACTAGCATTACTTCCATAGCTAACTAAACTATTAAATATTTCTTTTTTTAGTTTTGATGCATATTTAATAGCATTTTTATATCCTAGTAAACTTATTAATGTTGCTTTTCCCTTTTTAGAATCTTTATTTGTTTTTTTTCCTGCAGTTTTTGATGTACTAGTATAATCAATTAAATCATCTGCAATTTGAAAAAGTAAACCAATTTTTTCACCAAGAAGTGAGAATTTTTTTATTTGATTCTTTTTATTTGTCAAAATAACTGGAGACAAACAGCTAAATGAAAATAATTTTCCAGTCTTTTTAATCTCCATATCTATCACTTTTTGTTTAGAAACTTTTTTTCTTTCATAATTTAAATCCAAAAATTGACCTCCAGCTATTCCTTGGTGTCCTGATGATTGAGATATTAAATTTATTAAGGTTATTTTTTTATTATTATTTATTTTGAACTTTGGATCAGATAAAATTTCAAAAGCCAATATCAAAAGAGAGTTTCCGGCTAAAACTGCTGTTGATTCTCCAAATTTTTTATGTGTAGTTAATTTACCTCTTCTAATATCATCATCATCCATACAAGGTAAATCATCATGTATTAGTGAATAAGCGTGTATACACTCAACAGCTGAACTTAAATATAAAAGATATTCTTTTTTTATATTAAAAATTTTTCCAACATCTAAAATAAGCTTAGATCTTATTTTTTTTCCTCCAGGAAATAAACCATACTTAATTGGCATGATTAGATCTGTTTTTTTTTGTTTTGCTAAGTAATTTTTTAAAAATTTATTTACTTGATTAACAGTTTTAACTAATTTTTTTTTCATTTTTTTGAAGTTAATTCCTCGATTTTTAGTTTAGTACTTTCAGATATATTTTTTGAGTCCATTTGAAATTTTTTCTCTATTAAATTATTTAATTTTATTAAATATTGATAATCATCAATAGATTCTTCCAAATTTTTTTTATTTTCTAATTCTTGAATTAAACGATCTGCTATATCTGTGAGTTCACTCAAAGATTTTGATTCAATATCATCTGGCAAAATTTTTTCATTCATATAATAATTTGTAATATTATATGAAAATTAATGATTCAAATATTAAAAAAGCAGTAAAATATTTAAATAATAACGAATGTATTGGAATACCAACGGAAACTGTCTATGGATTAGCTGCTAATGCCTATTCTGATAAAGCTACCAAAAGAATATTTAAATTAAAAGGAAGGCCTGCTGATAACCCCTTAATAGTTCATTATTATAGTATTAAAGATTTGGAAAAAGATTGTGAAACTAATAATTTGTTTTTTAAACTTTATAAGTCATTAAGTCCTGGACCAATCACATTTATATTAAAACTAAAAAATGAAAGTAAAATTTCAAAAAACGTTACAAATAATAAAAAAACATTAGGTGTAAGATTCCCAAGTCACCGGACTGCTAGAATATTATTAAAATCTTTAAAATATCCTTTAGCAGCACCAAGTGCAAATATCTCTGAAGGTATAAGTCCAGTGACAAAGGATGATGTATATGATGAATTTGGAGAAAAAATTAAATTTATTCTAGAAGGTGGAAGGTCAAAAGTTGGTGTTGAATCTACGATAATAAGTTTAGTAAAAAAACCCCAAATTTTAAGATTGGGTGGTTTAGATATTTCTACATTAAGTAAAAAATTAAAAACAAATTTAAAAACTAAATTACATACTAAAAGTAATATAATTTCTCCTGGAAGAAGAAGAATTCACTATTCACCAGGTATACCCATTAGATTAAACGCAGTTAAAATAAAAAAAGACGAGGCTTTTATTCTAATTAAGAAGAAAAGAGAGAATAACAAGAATTATTTTTACTTAAGTAAGACAAATAATCTAATGGAGAGTGTCAAAAATTTATATAAAACACTAAGAAAAATTAAGAAGCTAGGCTACAAAAAAATAGCTGTACAAAGAATACCAAACCGTAACTTTGGATTAGTAATTAACGATAGACTTCTTAGAGCATCAAAAAAATGAAAAATTTAGTTGAAGTAAAAAATATTAAAAAAAATTATGGAAAGAATGAGGCTGTAAAAGGTATAAGCTTTAACATAAAAGAAGACGAAATTTTAGGACTATTAGGTCCAAATGGTTCTGGCAAAACAACAACGATAGGCATGTTATTGGGACTTTTAAAACCAACAAGTGGAGAAATTTTTATTAATGGTCAAAAATTAGAGGGGAATAGAATTGAAATTTTGGAACAAATTAACTTCATATCTCCATATATTGAATTACCAAAAAAACTTACAGTTAAACAAAATCTAACTGTTTATGGAAAATTATACAAAATAAATAATATTAATGAGAGGATCGAATTTTTATCAGAAAAATTAAGATTAGAAGGATTGCTTAATAGCATTACAGGTGAATTATCATCTGGACAAAAAAATAGAGTAAGTTTAGCAAAAGCATTAATTAACGAACCAAAAGTATTGCTATTAGATGAACCAACTGCATCATTAGATCCAGAAGTAGGTGATTTTGTTAGATCTTTTTTGGAAGATTATAAAAAAGAAAAAAAAATATCTATACTTCTTGCATCTCATAATATGAATGAAGTCACTAGGCTTTGTAAGTCAATTCTAATGATGAAGGATGGAATTATTATCGATGAAGGAAATCCTGAAGAATTAATCAACAAACATGGCAGAAAAAACCTTGAGGAAGTTTTTTTAAAATTATCTAGGAGCAAAAATGAGCTTAACTAGAATGTACGGTCTTTTTTTAAGACATTTTTATTTAATAACTAGATCTTTTCCAAGAGTTTTAGATCTTGTTTATTGGCCAACTATTCAAATTACTTTGTGGGGATTTATTTCAAATTTTTTTGCTACACATACAACATATTATAATAATGCAGTAGGAGTTATATTAACATGCGCAATCCTTTATGATTTTCTTTTTAGAACAAGCATTGGATTTAATATGCTATTTCTCGAGGAAATTTGGAGTAGGAACTTTACAAATTTATTTATTGCACCAATGAAAATTGGTGAAATATTAACTGCACTTGTTGTTACTGCTTTAATAAGAGCTCTTATAGGTTTAATACCAGCTGTGCTTTTAACCTCTCCATTATTCGGTATTTCTATTTTAGATTTAGGGATATTTTTATTCTTTTTATTTTTGAGCCTATATTTATTTGGAATAACACTTGGCATCCTGGTATCTGCTGGTCTATTAAGATATGGACCCTCTTTTGAAAATATAGCATGGTCTACAATGTTTTTATTAGCTCCATTTGGATGCATTTATTATCCAATTGAAATATTGCCAGAAGTGTTCCAGAAGATAGCTTATCTACTACCATTGGTATATATATTTGAAGAAGCAAGAAATATTTTGATAAATCAAACTGTAGATATTCAAAATATCTATTATGCTTTCATGTGGAATGGAGTTTACTTTGTATTATCAATTGCATTATTCTATTATTCTTTCAATGTCGCAAAAAATAAAGGAACGCTTATTAATATGGGCGAATAATGGTGCGCCCGCAAGGAGTCGAACCCTGAACCTCCAGAGCCGAAATCTGGCGCTCTATCCAGTTGAGCTACGAACGCATAATAATTTAATATAATAATTTATGAAAAATATCATCAATTTTATTATTAAAGAAGATGATAATAACAAGAGAGTAGACACAATATTAGCAAATCATGATAAGAGTTTAAGCAGAACTAGAGTAAAAAATTTAATATTAGATAGTAAATTAAAAATTAACGAGAAAATTATACAAGACCCTTCTATTAAAACTAAATTAAATGACAAAATTGAGCTTGAAATTGTTGAACCTAAGAAACAAAGCTTAAAACCTTACAATTTTAAATTAAACATAATTCACGAAGATGAAGATTTAATTGTAATTGACAAACCATCTGGAATTTCAATGCATCCTGGTGCTGGTAATTATGATAACACGATAGTTAACGCGTTAATGAATTATGATAGCAAAAATTTATCTAATATTGGAGATGAACTGAGACCTGGTATAATTCATAGAATTGATAAAGATACTTCTGGATTAATTGTAATAGCAAAAAATAACTCAACTCATAAAAAATTATCACTTCAATTCTCTGAACATTCTATAACTAGAGTTTATCAAACTTTAATTTGGGGAAAATTAAGGCCTCAAAAAGGAACAATTAAAACATTCATTACTAGAAGTTCAAAAAATAGACAGATGATGGAAGTATCATCAAACAAAGGTAAAAAGGCAATTACACATTATGAAACATTAGAGCTTTTTGAAAATGATAATGTTCCAACTTTTAGTTTTATACAATGTAAATTAGAAACTGGGAGAACTCATCAAATAAGAGTTCATATGTCATACAAAGGTAACAATATTCTTGGAGATAAAAAATATAAAAAAAAATTTAAAAAATTTAAAAACATTGATGAAGATCTTAATAATAAAATTTCCAATCTTAAGAGACAATTTTTGCATGCAAAACAGCTAGGTTTTGAACATCCAAGGACAGGGGAAAGATTAGAATTTTCATCAAATATCCCAAACGAATTAAATGATATCTTAAAAAAACTAAGAAAATTAAGTAAATAAAACGATTGTAAAAAAAAATTTCTCTATTACATAAATACTTCCTATGAGTAATAATACATACAATCTGCCCACTCTTTCAAATGAAGGTGGTTTAGCTGCATATCTAGCTCAGATAAAAAAATTCCCTATGCTAGATGCTGAAGAAGAATATATGCTTGCTAAAAACTGGCAAACTACAGGAAATGTTAAATCAGCTGAAAAACTTGTTACAAGTCATCTTAGACTAGTTGCTAAAATAGCGATGGGTTACAAAGGCTATGGTTTGCCTCTTAATGAAATGATTTCAGAAGGTAACGTAGGTTTAATGCAAGCTGTTAAAAAATTTGAACCGGAAAAAGGTTTTAGACTCGCAACTTATGCAATGTGGTGGATTAAAGCTTCTATTCAAGAATATATTCTAAGATCATGGAGCTTAGTAAAAATTGGAACTACAACAGCTCAGAAGAAGCTTTTTTTCAACTTGAAGAAATTAAAAAATCAAATTGCACCTAGAACCGAGGGTGACTTACGTGATGAACACGTAAAAGATATAGCAAACAGATTAGATGTTAGTGAACAAGAAGTTGTATCTATGAATAGAAGGCTTTCAGGAAAAGAGCAGTCATTAAATGCACCAATTGGAGAAGACGGTGATGAATGGCAAGATTGGGTTGTAGACAATGATATGGATCAAGAACTTAAATTTGCTCAAAATGAAGAAATGGAGCAACGAAAAGATCTTCTTCAAGACTCTATTAAAATTTTAAATGAAAGAGAAAAAGAAATTCTTTACTCGAGAAGACTAACAGATGATCCAATAACTTTAGAAGATTTAAGTAAAAAATTCAAAATAAGTAGAGAGAGAATAAGGCAAATTGAAAATAAAGCATTTGAAAAACTTCAAAAACATATGCTTAACTCTGCTAAATCAAAAAATCTACTACCCGCAAATTAATTCTGTTTTTTTTTAACAGTTAAATGGATCTACTAAAAGAATTGTATCTTTTCTCTCAGGGCTTGTTGAAATACTAGATACTTTTGTCTCAATGAACTCCTCAATAGCTTTTACATAAATCTTTGCATTATTAGGTAAATCTTCAAATTTTTTTATTCCTTGAGTTTTAGATTTCCAACCTTTGAATGTTTTGTAAACTGGTATAACATTTAACTGATCTTCTACGGCAGCAGGAAAATAATCTATTTCTTTTTCATTTAGCTTATAAGCCACACAAAAATTTATTTCATCAAGTTCATCTAATACATCTAATTTAGTTAATGCTATTCCATCAATGCCTGAAATCTTTATAGTTTGTCTCACTAGAACTCCATCAAACCAGCCACATCTTCTTTTTCTGCTAGTTACAGTTCCAAATTCATGTCCCTTTTCACCTAAATGATTACCAATTTCATCTGTTAATTCTGTTGGGAAAGGTCCTTCACCTACCCTTGTTGTGTATGCTTTTGTAATTCCTAACACATAGTTTATTGAATTTGGACCACATCCAGATCCTGTTGCTGCTGAAGCTGCTACTGTATTAGATGAAGTTACATATGGATATGTCCCATGATCCACATCAAGTAATATTCCTTGAGCTCCTTCAAATAATATTTTTTTATTTTCAGATTTAAATTGATCTATCTTTCTCCAAACAGGTGCTGAATATTTTAAAATATTTGGAGATATTTTTAATAAGTCTCCAATTAGTTTATCTTTTTCATATATTGGCTTACCCAATCCTTTTCGGATAGCATTATGATGTTCAAGTACTAGTGATAATCGATTTTCTAGATTTTGTTTTGATGCAAGGTCCATTACTCTTATTGATCTTCTTCCTACTTTATCTTCATATGCTGGACCAATTCCTCTTCTTGTAGTTCCAATTTTTGATTTACCAGCAGAGTCTTCCCTTATTTGATCCATCTCTTTATGAAATGGTAAAATTAATGTGGCAGCCTCAGATAAAATCAGATTATTTTCATTGATTTCTACACCTTTAGATTCAGCTTCCTCTATTTCATCTAGAAGCGCCCATGGATCTACTACAACTCCGTTTCCTATAATAGAAATTTTATTTTTTCTAACAATCCCAGACGGTAAAAGTCTCAATTTATAAGTAACACCATCTATGACTAAGGTATGACCAGCATTATGTCCTCCTTGGAATCTTACAACTACGTCTGCTTCCCTAGATAACCAATCAACTATCTTACCTTTTCCTTCATCCCCCCACTGCGATCCAACAACGACTACATTATTCATCTAAATTTCTTTTCTATGTTAAAACTATTTAAATGGTTAATTGGTCCATTTCCTTTTCCAAAGTTTGGTCTTGTTTTAATGGCATTGTTTACATATCTAATACCTAACTCACAAGATTTCTTTAGAGTTTTTCCACATCCATAATATGTTGCAATCGCGCTTGATAATGTACATCCAGTTCCATGAGTATTTTTTGTATCAATTCTTTTATTAGAAAATATTGCAATTTCTTTTTTATTTACAAAAATATCTTTCAAGTTTTTAGACCTTAAATGACCACCTTTAATTAAAACATTCTTGGCACCTAAATCTAATAATATTTTAGCAGCATTTTTCATATCCGTTATAGATTTAATTTTTATTTTAGTTAGTATTTCTGCTTCAGGAATATTTGGTGTTATTAAATCAACTTTTTTTATTAGTTCTTTTTTCAAAACTAAAATTGCTTTATTGTCTATAAGCTTGGTTCCACCCTTAGCCACCATAACAGGATCTAATATTATTTTTTTTAATTTCGATATTTTTATTGATTTTAATACTGAATTTATAACCTCAGTAGAATACAGCATTCCTATCTTTACTGAATCTGGCCTGATATCTTTTGAAGTAAATTCAATTTGATTAGAAATTTCTTTACTATGCATTGGTATTATAGACATAACACCTGTAGTATTCTGAGCTGTAACCGCTGTTATTGCTGTCATTGCGTAAGAACCAAGCGAAGTAACTGATTTAATATCTGCTTGAATGCCTGCTCCTCCAGAAGAATCTGATCCAGCGATTATTAATACTTTAGATTTGATTTTCAATTTATTGAATAGATTTTTTAATTATATTAACACACAGTTTATTTAAACTTGGATCCTCTGACTCGCTCATAATTCTTATTTTTGGTTCAGTGCCAGATTTTCTGACTAATATTCTACCTTTATTTTTAATCATTTTATTTGCCAGTTTAATAGCTTTTTTACATTTAGGTGTATTAATAATTGATTTATTTTTAACTTCTATATTTTCTAAAATTTGTGGGGTAGGTTTGAACTTATTAAAAAGTTCACTTGCTTTCTTTCTTTTTCTTAGAGAAAAAAGGATTTCCAAAGCAACCAATAATCCATCTCCTGTGGTAGCAAACTTTCCAAGAATTATATGACCCGATTGTTCTCCACCTAAATTAAATTTATTTTTTTTCATTTTTTCTTTTACATATCTATCTCCTACATCTGATCTTAAAAATCTAATTCCATTATTTTTAAAAAACTTTTCTAAACCAAAATTAGACATTAGTGTACCAATAACACCTCCTTTTAAAATCTTTTTTCTTTTCCATCTCTCGCCCAGCATTGCAAGAATCTTGTCTCCATCAATAATTTTTCCTTGTTCATCGCAGACAATTATTCTGTCTGCATCTCCATCTAACGAAATACCTATATGTGCTTTATTTTTTTTTGTCATTTGACAAATTAAACTTGGATAAGTAGATCCAGATCTAAGATTAATATTTAATCCATTCGGAGAAGTGCCTGTTTTATATACTTTAGCGCCTAATGATTTAAATAAATCTGGTCCAGCTTTATAACCAGCTCCGTTAGCGCAGTCTAAAGCAATTTTGATACCTTTTAAACTGAAAGAGGATGGGAAATTTTGTTTTAATATTTTTATATAATTTTCATTAGCGTCTTCTAATCTTTTTACTCTACCCAACTCAATTGGTTTTGAGAGATTTTTAGTAATTTTAGAGTCAATTAACTTTTCAATTTTTTTCTCAATTTTGTCAGATAGTTTAAGCCCATCAGGTCCGAAAAGTTTTAATCCATTATCGTGATATGGATTATGTGATGCAGTAATCATTATTCCCATATTTGCTCTCATTTTTTTTGTTAGCATAGCTAAACCATTTGTAGGTAGTGGTCCCAAAGTATAAATATGCATTCCTGCCGATGCCAATCCAGATACTAAAGCTGGTTCAAGAGTATATCCTGATAATCTAGTATCTTTTGCTATAATTGCTGTTTGTTTACTTTTTTTTAAATTTTTAAAATATGTACCAGCTGCTAAGCCAAATTTAAAAAACATTTCTCCATTTATTTTGGAGTCATTAACTCTTCCTCTGATGCCATCTGTCCCAAAATATTTTTTAATCATTTTTAATTTTGCAATTCTTTAAAAACTTTGAATGCTTGATGAATTTCTTTAACATCATGAATTCTTAGTATTTGAACGCCTTGTAGATAAGCTTGAATACATGAAGATACAGTTCCACCAATCCTTTCTTTGGTATCATTTTGTTTTGAAATATCTTTAATAAATCTCTTTCTAGACAGACCTAACATTACAGGAAGGCCCAAAGAATGAAAAATAGAAATTTTCTTTAAAATAGTAATATTATGTTTCAAATTTTTTCCAAAGCCGATGCCAGGATCTAATATAATATTATTGTGTTTAATGCCTGCTTTTCTTAAATATTTTAATTTATTTTCAAAAAAATCATAAATTTCGAGTAACACATTATTATACGATGGTTTTAATTGCATATTCTTTGGTTTTCCTTTCATATGATGAATAACAAAAGGTTTTTTTGTTTTTTTTAAATAATTTATGGTGTGAGGATCATAACTTAGTCCAGATACATCATTTATAAGATCTATTTTCATTTTAGAAGCTTTCTCCATTACAAAACTTTTTCTAGTATCTAATGAAATAAAACTTTTTTTATTTTTCAAAAATTTTAGAATATACTTAATTCTATCCCATTCTTTTCTTGGGTGAATATCATTTGCACCTGGTCTAGTAGACTCTCCTCCAACATCTATTATTTTTGCACCATTTAACAATAAGCTATTCACGCGATTTTTGGCTAAATTTTTTTTATTATATTTTCCGCCATCGGAAAAGCTATCTGGTGTTAAATTGACTATACCCATTAAAATTGGGATGTTGGATAAATTTAATTTTTTAAAAGTTTTCTTTTTTTTTATAAATTTTATATCTCTATTAACTTTATTTTTAAGTTTGTTTGGAAGTTTACTAATATCTCTAAGATTAATAATTTTAGTTTTTTTTCTGTCAATGATTTCTAATTTATCAAAAGAAATATTATTATAACCATTCAGAGGAATAGATTTTTTTTTTTTTATGTATGTTTTTGATGTTATTCCGTAATAAAAATTACACGCTCTAGTGTAATATTTATTCATTAACGCTTAGTGCACTATCTTTGGTTTTAGACCCATTGAACCAAGTGCTGAGCTTTGATCATCATCTTCAACTTTTAGATCTTCTTTATTCTTAGGATAAATATTTTTATTAATTAAATCTTCAATTTCCGCACCGGTTAAAGTTTCATAAGTAAGTAAAGCTTTTGCTAGTTTATGCAAATCATCAATTTTTTCAGTTAATACTTTTCTCGCTCTCTCGTAACCCATATCTACAAATTTTCTTATTTCGCTATCAACTTTTCTAGCTGTTTCCTCTGACATATTTTGTTGTCTTGCAACAGATCTTCCTAAAAACACTTCTTCTTCGTTTTCACCGTAAGCAACTGGTCCCATTTCTTTACTTAATCCAGCTCTCATAACCATTGCTCTTGCTCGTTTAGTCGCTTGTTCAATATCGCTTGCTGCTCCTGTAGTTACTTTGTCATCTCCAAAAATTATTTCTTCCGCAACTCTTCCACCCATTGCAATGGCCATTTGTGCATGAAGTTGTTCTCTTGTTTGAGAAACTTCATCTCTTTCTGGTAACTGCATAACCATTCCTAAGGCTCTTCCTCTTGGTATTATTGTCGCTTTATGTATTGGATAAGCAGCCTTTTCATTTATTGTTACAATTGCATGTCCAGCTTCATGGTAAGCAGTTAATTTTTTCTCTTCTTCTGACATTACCATAGATCTTCTTTCAGATCCCATCATTACTTTATCTTTAGCTTCTTCAAATTCTTGGTATGTTACAATTCTTTTATTTTTTCTTGCTGCTAGTAATGCAGCTTCGTTGACAAGGTTAGCTAAATCTGCGCCAGAAAATCCAGGTGTTCCTCTAGCAACTGTTCTTAAGTTAACATCAGGTGCCATTGATATTTTCTTTGCATGTACTTTTAAAATTTTTTCCCTGCCAATTAAATCTGGATTAGAAACAACAACTTGTCTGTCAAATCTACCTGGTCTTAATAATGCAGGATCCAATACATCTGGCCTGTTAGTTGCAGCAATAATAATTACACCTTCATTGGTATCGAAACCATCCATCTCAACTAATAACTGATTAAGAGTTTGCTCTCTCTCATCATTTCCTCCACCAAGACCTGCTCCTCTACTTCTTCCTACTGCATCAATCTCGTCAATAAATATGATACATGGAGAATGTTTTTTTCCTTGCTCAAACATGTCTCTTACTCTTGAAGCTCCAACACCAACAAACATTTCAACAAAATCTGATCCAGAAATCGTAAAGAATGGTACTCCAGCTTCTCCAGCAATTGCTCTAGCTAATAGTGTTTTACCAGTTCCAGGAGGACCCACTAATAAACATCCTCTTGGTATTTTACCTCCTAGTCTACTAAATTTTCTAGGATCTTTTAAAAATTCAACAACTTCCTCAACCTCTTCTTTTGCTTCTTCGACACCTGCAACATCATTAAAGGTAACTTTACCTTTTACCTCATTCATCATTTTAGCTTTTGATCTTCCAAATCCCATTGCTCCGCCTTTTCCACCTTGCATTTGTCTCATAAAAAAGATCCAAACAGCAATTAGTAAAAGCATTGGAAACCATGAGAGAAGTATTCCTAATAATGAAGGCATTTTTTCTTCTAATGGACTTGCAGAAATACTAACACCTTTATCACTTAGCTTCTGAATTAAGTTCGGGTCTTCAGGTGCATAGGTAGTAAATTGATTTCCATTTGATAATACACCTTTAATATTTTTGCCTTGTATTTCAACTCTAACCACTCTTCCATTGTCTACTTCAGTTAAGAATTCAGAGAAAATAATTTTATTTTTTTGGGAAATAGACCCTTGAGGGTTTTTAAACATATTATATAGCCCAATCGTCAAAATAACGATTATTCCCCACATAGCTAAGTTTTTAAAATTCATAAAGCACTAAATTAAGAATTATTAGTAAATTAACAAGTGTCATTTTGATCATTTAACAAAAAATTTATCATTTTTCTGGGTAAATAATCACTGAATCACTAATTTTTTCAATAATACATCCAGAAAGTGTCAATTTTACATTTTTGTTTGAAAACTTTAAAGAATCTAAGAGGCCTAACACTTTTTTGCCTCGTGGATAGTTTTTTTTCTTACTTAAATGTTGAATTACTTGCATAAAGCTTCTTAAAATAATTTCGTCTGGATTTTTAAAAAAAGATTGGTTTAAAATTATTTTTTTATCTTTTTGAAAATATTTTGAGTTTTCAGCAACATTTTTATCAACAAAAAATTCAATTACTTGATTGCTTTTTGATAAATTCTTTAAAGTTAAATAGAATTTGTCAAAGTTTAAACCTTCTTTA
>CACGFJ010000009.1 GCA_902572225.1 uncultured Pelagibacteraceae bacterium
TAATATAAATAACCCTCTTGATGGATCGTTTGCAAAAGTATGAATTGAATTTAAAATTCCAGACCTAACAAGAAAAGTACCACTCATACTCAGTGAAAAAGTTGTAATTGACAAAATAATAGTCCACTCTTTAAATGAATTTCTTTTCTGTAATACAATTACTGTATGCAGGAGTGCTGTTAAGCAAAACCATGGCATCAATGAAACATTTTCTACAGGATCCCAAAACCAAAAACCTCCCCAGCCCAGCTCATAATATGCCCATATAGATCCAAGCAAAATACCGATTGTTAAAAATATCCAAGATACCAAAACCCATTTTTTAATATGCCTTGCCCACTTATCTCCAATATTTCCGGTAATCATTGAGGCAAGTGAAGCTGAAAAGATAATAGATGTTCCGACATAACCTAAATATAAAATTGGAGGATGAATAGCTAAAGCAGGGTCTTGTAAAATAGGGTTCAAACCTAATCCCTCGCTAGGAATTGGATATAGCGTTTTGAATGGGTTGGAAGTTAATAAAATAAAAACTAGAAAACCTGAAATAATAATTTGTTGAAATAGTATCGTTAGAAGTTTGTATTTAGTATCTTCTGATCTTGAATTTAATAAAAAAATAAATAGAAAAATTGAAAGAACTAATAACCACAGTAATAAACTTCCCTCATGATTTCCCCATGTTCCTGAAACTTTATAAAATAAAGGTTTTAAAGTATGAGAATTGTTGAAAACAGTCTCATTACTAAAATCTGAAATTACAAAAGCTGCTACTAGGCTAAAAAAACTTACCGTAATCATTATAGTTTGTATTGAAGTAATTAAAATAAAGTTTTTATCTAAATATTTATTTTCTGAATTTGCATCTAAGTATGACTTAAAAATTAAATAAACAGATGCTATTAAAGCAATATATAAAGAATAATTTCCTAAATAATTAGACATACAAATTAATTGTTTTTCATAGCTTCGCTGACTTCAGGAGGCATATAATTTTCATCATGTTTTGCTAAAATCTTGTCAGCATTTAGAAAACTTTTATCCTTTAAGAAACCTTCAGCAACTACACCCTTACCCTCTTCAAATAGGTTAGGTACAGATCCATTAAAGTTGACTAATAATTCATTTTTGAAATCTGTAATTACGAAAAAAATTTCTTTATCGTTTATTTTAATAGAATTTTTTTTCACCATTCCACCAACTCTAATTTTTTGAGCATTTTTGATTTCATTAAGGTTTTTAATGTCTGTTGGAGACTTAAAATATACTACGTTTTCCTCAAGAGATTTAACCACCAAAAAAATTGTAAGAATTAATGAAATTAAAATTAAAAAAATAAAAAGGGCTCTAAATTTAACTTTTTTTCCGTACATGTGAATTTTAGTTAAACTTTAGATGTGGAAGTGTTTGCTTAGCTACTGATGCAAGTTTCTTTTCATCTAATGATTTATAATTTTCCTCAAATTTCTTTTTCTCTTTAATTAAATTTAATTTTACTACCGTGTATAAGAAGCTAAAAGAAAATAGAGTAAATATAAATGATGACCAAACGTATACACCGTACCCATTCATATTTAGTAGTTCACTAATCATAATCTATTAAGACCTTTATTTTTAATCTTTAACAGTTCTGTATTATATTTCATTAAAAATATCAAAAGTGAAAATAGAGCAAATGCCGCAGTCATTATAGCTAATGGTGTCAACATTGAAGAATGAATTGTTGTTTCTTCCAAAATTTTTACTGACGCAGGTTGGTGTAAAGTATTCCACCATTCTACTGAAAATTTTATAACTGGAATATTTATAAGACCAATAATTGCTATTATTGAGCTAACTTTTTCTGCTTTACTAGTGTCTGTCGTAATCTTCCAAGAAGTAATGAACAATAAATAAAAAATTGAAAGTAAGAGCATTGAAGTTATTCTTGCATCCCAAGCCCACCAAGTTCCCCAGGTTGGTTTTCCCCAAATTGATCCTGTAACTAAAGCTATTATGCTAAAAACAAAACCAGAAGGTGCTAAACTTTTTGTTATTAAAGAGAAATTTTTATTTTTAAAAACAAAAACTCCAAAAGAAAGAATGGAAATAAATGAAAATATTCCGAGTGATATCCAAGCTGATGGAACATGGACATACATAATCCTAACTGAGTCACTCTGCTTATAATCCTCGGGAGAAAGAACTAAAGCTTCAACTAATCCAAGCAACAATACAATTATAAATAGCGCAAATACAAACTTTTGTATTTTATTAATTATCTTTAAAGTATTATTTGGATTGAAATAATTAATCATAATTTTTTATAACACATAAATTTTAGATTAAAATTGTTCAAAATTTTCTGACCAAGAATACAGAGGGAGATAGAGGAAAAACAGTACTCTTGATCAGAATTAAATATTTTATAACAAACAGATATGACAGAGATTTGGGACAATTGTGTTTAAATATTGGCTATTAGTTAATTCGAAGGCTTGAAGTAGCTTGATCCACGCTTACCTGAAAAAATTTCATTAATTAGAGGGTGTTTTATAGGCTCTTCAGAGTCATCAAATAATAGATTTTGCTCAGACACATAAGCCTCGTAAGTAATTTCGTCATTCTCTGCTAGTAAATGATAAAATGGCTGATCCTTTCTAGGTCTCACGTTTTTTGGAATCGATTGATACCACTCCTCTGAGTTATTAAATTCAAAGTCAACATCGTAAATCACACCTCTAAAATCGAAGTGTCTATGTTTTACAACGTCTCCAATTGAAAATTTAGCTTTTTGAGTACTCACAATATTAAATATGGATATTTGATGAAAAAAATCAATAAAAAAAATATAAATGTTTTATTAATCTGTTAATATGTAGCAGTGAATAAATCACTTCTAAAATTCATTACAGACGTTGGGCCTTTAGCTATTTTTTTCTTCTTTTATTATAACAGTGATAAAAATTTAAAAGTTGCTATACCACCTCTAATTGTCGCAACAATAATTTCTGTTCTATTGGTTTGGATACTGGAAAAAAAAGTTCCGATGGTTCCTTTGTTAGGAGGAATTTTAATTACTCTATTTGGAGGTTTAACAATTTATTTTGATAATCCAATTTTTATTTATATGAAACCCACTATTATAAATATTTTATTTGCCTTAGCATTATTCTTTGGAAAATACTTCACCAATCAACCAGTTTTAAAATTAATACTTGGAAAAACACTACCAATGTCTGATGAAGGTTGGAAAATTTTGAATAACAGATGGACTTATTTTTTTATTTTTTTAGCTATATTAAATGAAATTGTTTGGAGAACTCAAACAGAAGAATTTTGGGTTAACTTTAAAGTTTGGGGAATGCTACCAATTACATTCATCTTTACAGCATCACAAGTTGGGTTGATTAATAAACACAAATTAAATGAGTAATTTAAAATTAGTAATAAATAATTCAAATAAAGAACAAAACCAAAGGTATTTTTTTGAAAAAAAAGAACTAAAAATTATATTAGACCTATATGCTAAAATGGTATCTGAAGGATCTTGGAAAGACTATGGCCTCTCAATATCAAGTAAAAGAGTAAGTTTTAGTATTTTTAAAAATGCAGCAGAAAAAGCTATCTACAACATTTGTAAAAATTTTAAACCTTCTAATAAGAATTTGAAATATTTAATAACTGATAGAAATGGTAAAATTTTAAATAATGCTTATGATTTAGAAATACTTCTAAAAAAAACAAATTGGAAAAAACTATAGTTTTTGATTATCTTCTTTGACCGAACAATCTTAAAAGCATTATAAATAAATTTATAAAATCTAAGTATAATGTTAAAGCTCCCATAACAGCTTTCTTGCCAATTACTTCACCTGAATCTGATGCTACGTACATATTCTTAATTTTTTGTGTATCGTATGCAGTTAATCCAACAAATATAAGAACTCCAATGATTGAAATAGCAAAGTACATCATTGAAGATTTTAAGAAAATATTTACTAAAGATGCTATTATAATACCGATCAAACCCATCATTAAGAATGATCCAAATTTTGTGAGGTCTCTTTTAGTTGTGTAACCATATATACTCATAGCTCCAAATGTTGCTGAAGATATGAAAAATACTCTCGTCACACTAAGTCCTGTGTAAACTAATAAAATTGATGATAGTGATAAACCCATCAAGGCTGCAAAAATCCAAAAAGTAGTTTGAGCTTTTGAAGAACTCATTTTATTTATCCCAAAACTCATATAAAAAACAATTCCGAGAGGAGCTAACATAACCACCCATTTCAATCCTGATAGATAAATTGCATTTCCGAACTCAGTTAAAGCAACTATTGATCCACTTGAATCTGTAACTACTGACATTTTAAAAGATAGCAATGCAATGATACCCGTTAGCAAAACTCCAGTTGCCATGTAGTTGTAAACTTTAAGCATGTAGGCTCTAAGGCCTTCATCCATTACAACAGCTTTTTTTGCTGTCGTTGATCTACTTAAGATATTGTCTCTATTGAATTCCATAATTAAATATATAGTAATAAATTTAAAATTTTTCAAGCAGTCAAAATATAGGTAACAAATACTTAATATTTAATGAATTATAAAAAATTAGGAACAACTGACATAGATATTAGTACAATTTGTCTCGGCACCATGACTTGGGGTGAACAAAATAGCCAAGAAGAGGCCTTCGAACAAATGGATTTCTCACTAGAAAATGGGGTTAATTTTTGGGATACAGCAGAACTTTATGCGGTACCTCCTAAAGCTGAAACTTTTGGTCATACAGAGACGATCATTGGAAATTGGTTTGAAAAAACAAAAAAAAGAAAAGATGTGATACTTGCAACTAAAGTTTGTGGTCCCGCAAGAGATTATATTAGAAATGGTGAAAATAGTTTTGTAGGGAAGAATCTCGAAACTGCACTTCATAACAGTCTTAAAAGACTTAAAACTGATTATATAGATTTATATCAGCTTCATTGGCCAGAAAGAAATGTAAACAATTTTGGAAGACTTGGTTATGTGCATAAAGAAAATGAATGGAATAAATTCGAAGACGTGTTGGTTGAATTACAAAAGTATATTGAGCAAGGTAAAATTAGACATGTAGGTTTATCTAATGAAACTCCTTGGGGTGTTATGAATTATCTCAAACTCTCAAAGGAAAAGAGTTTGCCAAGAATGATGTCCATACAAAATCCCTATAGTTTATTAAATAGGTCATATGAAGTTGGATTAGCTGAGGTGTCTATAAGAGAAAATATTGGCTGTTTATCTTATTCTCCTTTAGCCAGTGGTTTTTTAAGTGGTAAATATAGAAATAAGCAATTTCCAAAAGGATCTCGGATGGAAAGAGATTGGGATTTTTGGACAAGATATCGAAAACCAAATACTAACGAAGCTGTTGATGAGTATTTTAATATTAGTGAAAAATACAACATTGATATGAGTCAAATGTGTATAAAATTTTGTGAGATACAGGATTTTATGTCTAGCGTTATTATTGGTGCAACAACAATGGAGCAGTTGAAAACAAATATAGAAAGTGTAAAAGTGAATCTTGATAAAGAAATAATTAATGAAATTAATGAAATTCAAAAAAAATATCCAAATCCATGTCCATAATTTTTAAAATAATTTTTTTTATTCTCTTATTTGGATCAACTTCTTATTCAGAAGAATTAAATAAAATAGGAACATTTAAAGACTGGGATGCAATTGTTGTTACTAATGGGGATAGTAAAGTATGTTTTGCTCAATCTAAACCTGTTCTTCAATCTCCTAAAAAAAATGATAGAGATGCAAGATTATTTGTAACTTTTAGACCATCTGAAAAAATTAAAGACGAAGTAAGCACAACCTCAGGCTATGAATACAACAGCCAAAATTCAATTACAGCTAGCTCTGGTAAATCAAAATATAAATTTGATATAGCTCAAGATAATTTTGCATGGATTTCAAGTAATAAAATTGAAAAAAAAGTTGTTAGCAGAATGAAAAAAGCCTCAAGATTAATGGTTACTGGATATAATAAATCTGGATCTCAAACAATTGATCATTATTCTTTGATGGGATTCACTAAAGCATATAACGCGGCTAAAAAAAGCTGCAGTTAAATAATGAAATCAAAGAAAAAGATAGTTCTTGCCTATTCTGGAGGTTTGGACACATCAATCATATTAAAATGGTTACAGGAAAATTATGATGCAGAAGTAATTTGTTATACTGCAGACATTGGTCAAGAAATAGATAGAAATAAAATTTTCAGAAACGCAAAAAAACTTGGCGTAAAAAATATTATTATTCAAGATCTAAAAGATATTTTTGTAAAAGATTATGTTTATCCAATGATTAGGGGCCATGCAATATATGAAGGTGTTTATTTGCTTGGAACCTCAATTGCTAGACCTTTAATAGCAAAAGATCAAATTAGAATTGCTAAAAAATTTAATGCCTATGCTGTGTCTCATGGATCAACAGGAAAAGGAAATGATCAAGTAAGATTTGAGTTAGGTTATCATTATTTTGGTCCTAAAATAAAAATTATCGCGCCTTGGAGAATTTGGAAGCTGAAATCTAGATCAGATCTAATTAATTATGCAAAAAAAAATAAAATTGAAATACCTAAAGACAAGAAAGGAGCGCCACCTTTTTCAGTAGACGATAATATTTTTCATACATCAACAGAGGGAAAGTTGTTAGAAAATCCAAAAAACTCTGCACCTGACTTTATCTTTCAAAGAACGGTATCTCCAGAAAAAGCACCTAATAAATCTTCAATTGTAAAAATAGACTTTAAAGGTGGAGATCCAATTGCAGTGAATGGGAAAAAATTGTCTCCATCTAAATTGCTTGGAAAATTAAACGACATAGCTGGAAAAAATGCTGTTGGAAGAGTTGATCTAGTAGAAAATAGATTTATCGGTATAAAATCAAGAGGTGTATACGAAACACCAGGCGGAACTTTATTAATGCACGCTCATAGGGCTATAGAGTCTGTTACACTTGATAAAGATACAATGCATAAGAAAGAAAAAATTATGCCTAGATATGCGGAACTGATTTACAATGGATATTGGTTTTCTAAAGAGAGATTTAAATTACAAAGAATTGTAGATCTTAAGAGAAGTAAAGTTAATGGATCAGTTAAACTGAGGTTATATAAAGGGAATGTTATTATTCATTCAAGAATAACTAAAAGTTCAGCTTATTCTATGAAAAAAGTTTCATTTGAGGAAAATAAAACTTTTAATAAATCAGATGTTGAAAGATTTATTAATTTTCACAAGAAAAAATTAAAATAAAATATCATGAATTTTGAACCAAGTCGGGCGCAAGCCACTAATAAACTAGATAATTTTATTGAAAATAATCTTTCTGAATATTCAAGATTGAGAAATTTTGATTTTGGTCCAGATAAAAGATCAAATATATCTTGTATTTCTCCATATATATCTCATGGAATATTAAATGAGTTAGAAGTTATAGATAAAGCATTAAAGAAATTTTCATTTTCTAAAAATGAAAAATTTATTCAGGAGGTTTTGTGGCGTACTTATTGGAAAGGATGGTTAGAATTAAGACCTAATGTATGGACAGATTACATAATAGAAATAAAAATTATAAGAGAAAAATATAAAGATAATAAAGATTATTTAAATGCCATTGATGGAAATACAAATATAGAATGTTTTAATGAATGGGTTAAAGAATTAAAAAAATTTAATTACCTTCATAATCATACAAGAATGTGGTTTGCCAGTATCTGGATTTTTACTTTAAATTTACCTTGGCAATTAGGAGCTGAATTTTTTATGAAACATCTCTATGATGGAGATGCAGCATCTAATACATTGGGATGGAGATGGGTTGCTGGGATACAAACACAAGGTAAGCATTATTTGGCAAGTGAATGGAATATAAAAAAATTTACTAATAACAGATTTAATAACATTAATTTAAATGAAAATGCACCACCTAAAGTTAGCGAGAAAATATACAAGGCTGTCTTAAAAGATTTTAGTAATCCAGTAAGTTTGGATGAGCAAAATTTAATTATTTTTGATAATAATCTTTCTTTTGAGTTGACTGATTTCAAAGACCATAAATTTAAAAAGATTTATTTAGTAAATAATAATAACGACAGTAGAAATATTAAACTTAGTGAAAAAACAATGAAATTTAAGACTAATTTAATTCAGGATCAAAAAAGAAGGTTGGATGAAAAATCTTTGGATTGTGAAATTATTGATATTGGTAACCTTAAAACAATTGAGAATAGTTATTTTTTTTATCCTTGTGTTGGAGAAAACTTAGATTTTTTAACTTCTCAAGGAATAAATAATATAAAATTTCTTTATCGTAATTTAGACCGAAGTTCTTGGAAATATTGCAATAAAGGTTTTTTTAATTTCAAAAAGTATATACCAACTATAATTAAAGAATTTTTTTAAAGAACTATTGTAAATTATCAAAATTATGAGATAACAATAGTATGAATAACCCTCAAGTTCTTGAAATTATTGAAAATCTTAAAGGCAGAAGGAATTACGAAGAAAAGAAAGCTTCAAAATTAGGTTTCAACTCTCTTTACGCATACATTGAAAATAAAATATTAAAAGAGAAAGAAGCTGAAGCAGCAAAAATTCTTGAACAATCAGCCCCTAAAGAAGAAGTGATTGAAGAAAAAAAACCAGAGAAAAAGAAAAGCTGCTCTTGTTGTTAATTAGTTATTTTTTGAACATTTCTTAGAACAATATTTCACTTTTTCCCAGTTTAATTTCCATTTTTTTCTCCAAGTAAAAGGTCTCTTACATACAGGGCAAATTTTTGTGGGTAAATTTTCTTTTCTCACTATGCAGTATTTTGTTTAATAAATTTTTCTGCCTCAGCTAAAATTAATTTTTTTCTATCAGGTTTCATTTTATCGAAAATTCTAACCATCATAGAAAGTCTAGGATTTTTTAAAAAGAAGGCTCTATTTCTATTTATGAATCTCCAATAAAGACCATCCATGGTATTGCACCATTCTCCTTTTTTAAAATCCATCATTTTCATGAAATAAGCGGAGCCGCAAATATATGGTTTTGTTGCAAATATTCCTCCATCACTGAAAAGCCCCATTCCATAAACATTCGGGACCATTACCCAGTCAGAGGAATCCACAAACATTTCCATAAACCATTTGTAAACATACGTTGGCTTAACTTCACATAAATTCATTATGTTTGATAAAATCATTAACCTTTCAATATGATGTGACCAACCATAATTCACTGCATTTTTAATAGCATAATCTAAAGGTGGTAATCCTGTTGTTCCTTCGTACCATGAGTTTTTCATTTTTCTATTTTGTTTAAAAAAATTTCTAGTTTCCATTTCTTTTGAATAGCTTTGATATATTCCCCTCATAAATTCTCTCCACCCGATTACTTGACGAATATAACCCTCTAAGGAATTTAATCTTATTTTATTTTTGTTGTGAAAATCTAAAACTTTTTTAATTATGAATTCTGGAGTGATAAGACCTAAATTGATGTAAGGACTTAAAGCACTATGAAATAATATATTATCTTTCTGATCAACTGCATCTTCATAATCCCCAAATAAATTTGATTTCTCTTTAATAAAAAAATTTAATAATTTAATTACATCATCATATTCCGTAGCAAACCAAAAATCTTTCGTATTACCTGGGTGACTTTTAAAATTTTTATCAATTAAAATTTTTAGTTTTTTCGTATGAACAGTCTCAGTAATTTTAGGAAATTTTGGTATAGATATATTTTTTGGAAGTTTATTTCGATTTTCTTCGTCAAAACTCCATTTGCCTCCTTCTGGATAACCATCTTTTTTCATGAGTATATCTAAATCTCTTCTAGTCTCTTTATAAAAAACTGCCATAAAAGGTTTTTTTGATTTCGATAAATAGTTTTTAAATTTTTCTCTAGAATTTAAAAACATTGGTGTTTGAATAATATTCCATTTAATTTTTTCCTTTTTTAAAAAATTAGTAATTTTATTTTCAAAAAACTTATCCTCGATTTCGAAACTTGAAATTTCTTTAATTTTTTTTGCTTTAATTATTTTTTTTAATTTTTCTGTGTAATCCAGCTTGAAAGATTTATCCTCGATCGAAGAATATTCTAATTTAAATTTATTTTTTTTTAGTCTGTCTGCGTGAGATCGCATGCAAGATAAGAACAATAATATCTTTTGTTTATGATGCTTTTCGTACGTACAAAGCTGATAATCTTCAGCCATAAAGAAAAAGTGGTCTTTTCTGTACTTTTCTAAATATTTTTCTGAGAAAAGCTGATTTCCAAGTAGAAAAAATAATTTCATTAACTATATATAACTCTTTAAAAATTTATGTCAGAAAAATATTTAGTAGTAGGTGCGACAGGATCTATCGGATCTAATTTAGCCGAGCAGTTATACGCAGCCGGCAAAGAAGTGCATTTAATTGGTAGGGATGAAGAGAGAACAAAATCTTTGTCTGAAAAACTAAATTGTAAATATACAGTCTCTGATGTTTTAGAAAATGGTTTTGTTGAAAAGATTAAGTCCGAAATAGATGATATCAAAGGTATAGCTTATTGTGTTGGTTCAATTGATTTAAAACCTTTGAGAATGGTTTCAGAACAAGATTTTACAAAATGTATGAAACTAAATTTATATTCTGCAGTAGATTTAATTAAAGGTTATCAAGAAAGTTTAAAAAAAAATAAAGGGTCGATTGTTTTGTTTTCAACTGTTGCTGCTCAAAGGGGTTTTACAAATCATGCAATTATAGCTTCAACTAAAGCAGCTGTTGAAGGATTAACTGTTTCTTTAGCAGCAGAATTTGCTCCTAATATAAGAGTAAATTGCATTGCTCCAAGTTTAACTAATTCAAAAATTGCAGAGCCAATGCTAAAAAATAAAGTTTTAGCTGATGGTATAGCAAAAGCTCATCCATTAAAAAGACTTGGAGAAGGTAAAGACTCAGCTTCGCTTGCAAAATTTCTAATAACTGAAGACAGTTCTTGGGTTACAGGACAAATTATTGCTGTCGATGGTGGTAGATCAAAACTTTCATAGAGTGAAGAAATTATTATTTCTTTTATCATTAATACTATTATCAACTAATTCATTTAGTAAAAATTTTAATTTTAATAAAATTATTGAATTAGAAGCACCTTGGGGTTCGTCGTTCGTTAATGATAATGAAATGATTGTTACCGAGAAAGGTGGCAAAATAAAACTTGTTAATATTTCAACAAGAGAGATGAGTGAAATTGGTCATAACTTAAATTTTGTAGAATATGGACAGGGAGGATTATTGGATATTCTGTATAATGAAGATTACATTTACATCTCATACACAGAAAATAGAAATAATTGGAAGACTAGTACTTCAATTGCACGTGCAAAATTTAATAAAAACAAATTAAATTTTAAAAATATTTTTCAAGCCAATCCACCAATTGACTCGCCATATCATTTTGGTTCAAGACTGGTAATTAAAGACAATTATTTATTTGCTTCTGCAGGTGAAAGAGGTGGGGGAATGATTGCTCAAGATGGAAATAAACATCCAGGAAGTATAATTAGAATTTATCTAAATGGTGGCATTCCAAAAGACAATCCTCGTTTTGAGGGAAAATCAGACTGGCTACCTGAAATATATCAAATTGGTGTAAGAAATCCTCAAGGTTTAGCTTTATCACCTTTTGATGGAAAAATTTATATGAGCAATCATGGTGCGAAAGGAGGCGATTGGTTTGGTGAAGCAAAGAAAGGTGAAAATTATGGTTGGAAAATTCTTGGATGGGGTGGCACAAATTATTCAGGTATACCAATAGGGCCAAAATGGAAACCTGGCTTTACAAAAGCCATTCAATATTGGGTTCCATCTATAGCCACAAGTGCAATCACAATTTATAAAGGTAATGAATTTAAAGAATGGAATGGTCATGCATTAATTACTTCTCTTAAAGATAAGTCTTTAAGAAAATTAGAGTTTAATGATTTATCAAACGTAAAAGAAGAAATAATATTTAAAGATAAAATTGGAAGAATCAGAGACATACAAATTCATCCTATAAATGGTAAACTATATTTTTTAAATCAAGATGGATTGTGGTTGATGAAAAAATCTAGTTAGTATCAAAAAGCTCTTTAAATAATTTAAATTCACCAATTTTAAAAATAATTGCATCATCTTTTTTAAATCCAAATTTTTCTGCATTTTGCTTAAACCTTAAAGGGGGCTCTAATATTGGTTCAAGTGATAAGACAAAAGTTCCCCAATGCATTCCAATTACTTTTTTACTTTTTAAATCTTTAGCAAGTCCAAGGGCTTCTTCAGGGTTAGTGTGGTAAGCAGAAGAATCTTTAATTGAAGCCATAGGATAAAAATTATATGCGCCAATGTTAATAAATGTTAAATCAATTGGACCATACTTATCTCCCAATTCTTTATATATTTTTCCAACACCAGTATCACATGAAAATAATATTTTTTTTCCTTTGTATTCAATCAAATAGCTGCCCCATAAAGTTTTGTTAGTATCCGTTAAACTCCTTTTTGACCAGTGAACTGATGGCAAAAAAGTAATATTTAAATTCTGATTTATTCTTATTTGATCATACCAATCCATTTCATTTACATCTTTAAATCTACTAATTTTAAAATATTTTTTTAGTCCTAAAGGTACCAGGACTTTAGATTCTTTATAAGGAAATCTCATTATTGTTTTCATGTCTTGATGATCGTAGTGATTGTGAGTTAGTAGAAAAATATCTGTTTTTGGTATCTCATTAAGTTTTAATGCTGGTTCGGTAAATCTCTTTGGCCCAAAAAATAAAGGTCCTGCATTTTTTGAAAAAACTGGATCTGTTATTATTGTTATTTCCCCTAATTTTAATAAAAATGTTGCATGACCTATCCACGCTACATAATCTTCTTTTTGGAAATTATTTAAGTCCATTAAAACTTTTTCTTTTTTAATGATATTACTTTCAGGAAAAGTCATATCTAATTTTTTTTTTTCTTGGTTAAAGACCTTAAACGACCAATTGAAATTCATATCTATCACCTTTGATCCTTCAGGATTTCGAAATGTGCCATTTACTAAATGATGATATTTTTTTTTCATATCCGATTAATAATTTTTTGAAATAATATCCTGAATTGTATTACTTATAACTATTGTTCCAGCTTTGTTAGGATGTATCCCATCTTGTTGATTTAGATTTGGATCAAGAGCAACACCTTCCAACAAAAATGGAATTAGAGGTAAATTATATTTTTTTGACAATTTGGGGTAAATAGCATCAAAATTTTTTTTATATTTTGTTCCATGGGTTATTGGCGCAACCATCCCTGCTATTATAATTTTTATTTTTTTACTATTAGCAATTTTAATTATTTCTTCTAAATTTCTTTCAGTTTCATCTGGTTGAATTCCTCTGAGCATATCATTTGCCCCAAGACCAAGGATAATTAGATCAATACCAGGTTCTGATAAACTCCATTCTGCTCTATTCAATCCACCAGAAGAAGTACTTCCTGACACACTTCCATTTATTACCTTAATATTTAAACCACTCCTAACGAGATTACTTTCTAAAACCAAAGATAAGTGTTGTTCTTTAGGTAGACCATAACCCGCCATTAAACTATCGCCGAATAATATAACCTTTTCTATTGCACTTGCATTTATGTGCACTAGAAAGAATAACAATATTTTTATAAATAAACTTTTATTCATGAACACACTTCTTAAATTAAAAAAAATAAATCTCAAATACCAAACTGGGAAGGACAATATCAATGTTTTAAAAAATATTGATTTAACTATAAAAAAAAAAGAAACTGTATCTGTGGTTGGAGAAAGTGGATCAGGAAAAACAAGCTTGATTATGCTTATTGGTGGACTAGAACGTCCAACCTCAGGGAAAATTATATTTCAAGACAGGGAAATAACAAATCTTAATGAAGACGAAGTATCTGAAATTAGAAAGCAAAATATAGGAATTATATTTCAATCTTTCTATTTAATTCCAAATTATACAGCTGTTGAAAATGTAGCTTTAACACTTGAACTTAATGAATTTAAAAATCCAGAGAAAGAAGCAAAAAGTTTATTAGATCGATTTGGTCTAAAACATAGATTCAATAATCTTCCAAGTCAATTATCTGGCGGAGAGCAACAACGTGTGGCGATTGCAAGAGCTATTGCAATGAAACCAGATTTGATTTTAGCTGATGAACCAACTGGTAATCTAGATACCGAAAACTCAATAATGATCTCTAAGATTTTATTTAAATACGTTAAAGAAGAAGGGTCTTCTTTAATCATGGTCACACATGATCCAAAATTAGCAGACAAAGCAAAACGAAAAATTAAAATCAAAGATGGAAAAATTAAATAATTCTTCGGAGTTAAGTTTAATATTCAAGTATGCTTTAAAGGATTTAAGCAGAAATTATAAAAAAATTTCAAGCATTATTGTAACACTGTTTATCAGTCTTTTTATTTTAAGTGCCATCTTTACAATCGAAGATAGTTTAAAAAAAGAGCTTAATGATAATGCAAAAGTTCTTTTGGGTGGAGATCTCGAAATCGATTATAACCGTAATCAGGGGGATATTGATTTAGTCAATAAAGTAAAGGAATTTTCAACTGTCTCACAAATGATAGAGTTCAGTACAATGCTTTCTACGACAGGCAGAGAAAAAAATAAATCATTATTTACAAGAATTAAAACAGTTGATGAAAAATATCCACTTTACGGTGAAGTAGTTTATGAGCCAGAAGATGCTTATGAAAGAATGCAAAAGGAACCAAAGACAATTTTGATTAATGAAAGTTTATCAAAAACTTTAAAGATAAAAATAAATGACAAAGTTAAGGTACAAGATCAAAGTTTCATAGTTGTTGGAATTATAAAATCTGTACCTGATGTCAGTGGGTTTGTAGCTTTTGGAGATTGGGCATTAGCAGGAAAACAAACTTTGGAGATATTAAAACTAAATGGAATAGGTAGTTTTTTAAATTATGAATATAAAGTAAAATTTAAACCAAGTGATGATCCAGAAAAAATTGAAAGTAAGATCAAAGATATTTTTAAAGATGACCAAAAAGTAAAACTTAGATTTCCAGAAAATTCAGCAAGTGGCTTAAAAAGGATAATTAATAATTTTTCCCAATTTCTCTCCTTAGTTTCAATTAGTGCAATGTTAATTGCTGGAATAGGTATCGCTAATACATTGTTGTCATTTATAAACCAGAATAATATGTCTATAGCTGTAAGAAAAGCTGTGGGATTTTATTCAGCGAATATAAAAACACTTTATTATCTTCAATTATTAATATTATTATTTATTATTACTTTAATTTCTTATAGCTCAAGTTTTTTAATTGTACCAATTGCTGATAAATATTTATCTGATGGGTTGGGATTAAATGTTTATCCAAAATTCTCTTTAATTAATTTTATAAAAATATTTATTGTAGGTTTGTTAGTTCTTATAATTTTTTCAATGCCAACAATAAGTTCAATTGATCAAGTTAAAGCATCAAATCTATTTAGAAATGTATTCCAAAACCTACAATTTTATTACTCAAAAAAGTCAGTTATTTTAAGTTTTATCTTGTTATCATTTTTGGTTTTATTGTTTACACTAGGATCTGAAAGACCTTCTTATAGCTTGGGTTATTTTCTGGCTTTTTTTGTATGTCTAATTGTATTTTTTTTACTTTCAAAAATTATAATTTATTTACTGAAAAAGTTTAATTTTATTTCAAACATCTCTTTAAAAGTATCGATAAAAAATATAACTCAAACAAAAAGTATTACTCCTATCACAATTATGTCTTTAGGCTTAGGTGTAACTTTATTATTAACTTTAGCTTTAGTGGGAACAAATTTTAAAAGAGAAATTGCAAGATCTATTCCGGATATTGCACCTGATTATTTTTTTGTTGGAATTCAAAAAGGTGAAAAAGAAAAATTTGAACAAAGTGTTTACAAAATGAACCCTGATGCGAACATTGAAATAGTGCCTATGGTTTCTTCCGGAATAGTAAAAATTAATGGTGTAAATCCAAATAGCTATATTAAACCAAATAATGATAGTTATTGGGTAATTGGGAGTGAAAGAAGATCTTCATGGGCTGAAAATATACCTAAAGATAACCCTATTTTAAAAGGGGAATGGTGGGATTTATCTAAACCTAACCAACTTCAGATATCACTTGATGCAAAAGTGGCTAAAGATTTTAACATTGAGTTAGGAGATATTTTTACTTTAAACATTTATGGTCGAGAAATTAATGGAGAAATAGTTAATTTTAGAGAAGTTGATTATCGTGATCTAAATATTAATTTTGCCATGTTATTTAATCCACAATTTGCAAAAAAAATTCCTCATGAATATTTAGCAACTGCTAAGTTTAAAAATCCAGATAATTTTGATGAAACCAAAATGTTAGAAGTATTACCTAGTTTATCTATGATAAAAATTGCTGATTACTTAAACAAGGTAACATCAGTTTTAAATAAAGTTTTCATAGCTGTAACCCTAATTTCTGGTGTAACAATTGTCATTGGATTGATTGTTATCTCAAGTGCTATAATGGTCCAAGGAAAAGTAAAAGAGTACCAAAATCTTGTATTTAAAATTGTAGGTTTTTCAAAAAAAGAAATTATTTTTTCGTCTTTAATAGAATTTATAATTATTTTTATGTCAGTAATATTAATTGCAATTTTTTTTGCAGTAATTGGTTCAAAATTTATTATGGAGAATATTTTTGAATTAGTTTGGCAATTTGATTTTAAAGTTTTAATTTTCCTTGGTGCCTCTATAGGAATTGTGACCTTGATTCTAATTATGCTAACTAATCTTAAATACTTAAGTCCTAAAGTGTATCCATTAATAAGAAATCAATAGTAATTTTTATTTATTCACTCTTTTAAAACATTCGATTGTATTTTTAAGCAAACAAGCAATAGTCATAGGTCCAACTCCACCTGGAACTGGAGTTAAAGCTTTTGCAACTTTTGATACTTCATCAAATGCAACATCACCAACTAGGCCGTTCTCAGTTTTATTAATACCGACGTCAATCACAATTGCATCTTTTTTAACCCAATCACCTTTTACAAGCTCAGGAATCCCAACAGCAGCAACTATAATATCTCCTTTTAAACATTCACCTTTAAGATCATTTGTTTTTGAATGAGTAATTGTAACTGTGCAATTTTCTTTCAACAACAACTGTGTCATTGGCTTACCATTTAAATTTGATCTTCCAACAATTACAGCCTTTTTTCCATTAAGGTTTGGTTCAATTTTTTTTATTAATAAATAACAACCTAAAGGAGTGCATGGAATAGAGCTTTCATAACCTGACGACAGATTACCAACATTCATGGGGTGAAATCCATCTACATCTTTCTCTGGTATAATTGCCTCTATAACTTTTTGTTTATCAATATGTTTTGGAAGTGGAAGCTGAACTAAAATTCCTGAAACAGAATTGTCATTGTTAAGTTCATCGATTTTTTTTAAAACTTCACTTTCTTCAACACTGTCAGGGTATCTAATCACTTCTGATTTAAGGCCTACTTCATTGGCAGATTTCTCTTTATTTCTTACATAAATTTGACTAGGTGCTAAATCACCAATCAATATGACTGTTAAACCTGGTACTTTATTATACCTATCTTTTAAAGATAAGACTTCTTTCTTGAGCTCTTCTCTTAAATCAGCAGCAGCTTTTTTTCCATCAATTAAAATCATTTATTAAAGTATTAGTGGTGCAATGTAGAGCTTCATACACATTTCTATGAACCATATCAACAAAAGAAGTACGATAGGTGAAATATCAAAAGCTCCAAGGTTAGGTAAAAATCTTCTAATTCTTATTAAAATCGGTTCTGTCATTTTATAAGTAAAATCTAATATTAAATATACAAACCGATTACTCGTATTTAATACATTAAAAGCAACTAACCAACTTATAACAACATTAGCAATAACAACATATGAATAAAGTTTTAAAATTTGAAGTGCTAAATAAAATATAGCAATCATTTTTTTTCAACATAGATAGACTGACTAGGAAATGCAAAGGCAGCTCCCTTACCTTCAACAATTTTTTTTATTTCAAGTGCCAAATTTTCTTTTACTTGTAAATAATTAGTCCAACTATTTGTTTTTGTAAAACATCTAACATACATATCAATCGAGCTATCTGAAAATTTATCAATTCTTACAGCGACTCCTACAGATTGGTCATAATCCTCACCTTTATTTATGTGATCTTCAATTTCATCTCTTATTGTTTTCAATTGATCAATTGTAGTGTCATATTGAAGAGTTATTATCCAACTAATAGCCCAGTTAGTTTTTCTTGTATTATTAATCACTGCATTTTCTGCAAATTGAAAATTTGGAATAATTGCCAGTGATTTATCAAATTTTCTGATAACAGTTGATCTAAATCCAATGTTCTCAACAACCCCTTCAATAACTCCCTCAACTTTAATCCAATCACCAATTCTAAATCTTTTTTCGACTAATACTAAAATTCCAGATATTAAATTTTTAAATAAATCCTGTGCACCTAATGCTACTGCTACTCCAAATAAACCTAATCCTGCAATTATTGGTCCAATTTTGATACCCCATAACTCAAGAACAGCAGCTGCGCCTAAAATAAAAATTAAAATTTTAAGAGACTTTATAATCCAGCCTATTAATTCTTTTGTCAGGACTTTATCTAATCCACTTAAAATATATGATATAGGCTCAATTATCTGATGTATTATCCAAAATATTAAAATTGTTATTAAGGTTCTGTTAACATTATCTATGAAACCCCTAGTCTCATTATCAAATGACATATAGTAACTAGCAAAAAAGACGCCAAGAACAATTGGAAGAAACCTAGCGGGACCTTCCATTGATTTTACAAAAGTATCATCTAATTTATTGGTTGTTCTTTTTGAAATTAATTCCAATTTTTTTATTACAAGTTTGCTGATTAGACCTCTAAATATTAAAAATAATACAAATATTCCAAGACCTACTATTATCTGAAAGAAATCTACCCCAAGAATACCCTGCTTCCAAACAGATAAAAATAACTCATTTAGTTTATTTAAAACGTCCATTTTTAAATTTTATATAGCAAAAACTCCTCTTCACCAGGGTTAAAAAGAAAAATTTTTTTCCATTTTATATTATTCAATACTGATGATGCTTTTTCACCCATACACATTAGGTTAGTTTCCATCCAAATATTATCTAAATTATATTTTTTTATTAAGGTAAAAAATGTCTTCGCACTATTTTCAGAATATATGTAAACAATCTCTGGCACAGAGGATTTAATATCTTTTAAAAAATCGTCACTTAAATTTTCATTGGCTATTGCAGTATAATTTATAATTCTCTTGATGACATAGTTTTCTGACATTAAGTCTTGATCAAGATTATAAGAAACAATCTCTCCACTAATGTAGGCCATTGGTCCAATCTTTGGGTCAAAGTTTTGTAAAATTAATTCTTTAAGATTATTTACGTTACCTTCGGCGCAGAAAATATTTTGAAAGCCTAATTCTTTTGCCTTTCTTTCTGTTGCAAGACCAACACAAAAACAATAAATATATTTATCAATTTTTGAGATATCTAAATTTTTTATAGCATTAGCACTAGTGAAAATAATTGCTTTAAATTGCTTAAGATCTATTTCAGGTATTTTTTTCTTTTTAATTTGCAACAAAGGTAAATGTGAAACTTTATGTTTCAGTGAACTAAATTTTAATATTAATTCTTTGCTATCATCTAATGGCCTGGTTAATAAAATATGCATACTAATTTTTATAAGAACCTTTTGATTGTAATTTAATTTTTTCTCCGATCATTCTACTACCAGTTTCTATTTTATTTTTTTTTACTGTTTCTCTAATAAAATATCTCATTTTGCCATCTACAGAAAAGAGCTCTGTTACCAAGTCTACATTTTCACCAGTAATTTTTGCAAATACCCCTACTGCAGTATCACAATCTCCTTCTAGAACTTTCAAAACCTCTCTTTCAGCATTTGCTACAATTCTAGACTCAATATCATTAATTTTTTCTAGCAAATCTATAATATCACTATCATTTTTTTTACACTGTATTGCAATAATTCCTTGTCCAGCACAAGGTATGAGCTCATCAACACTAAACTCTTGAGTGATTTTATTTTGTAATTTTAATGAATCTATGCCAGCTTTAGAAAGTAGTATTGCATCAAATTCACCATTTTCTAGTTTTTTAATTCTTGTATCTACATTTCCTCTGATTAATTTATATTTTAAATCAGATCTTTTTTTCTTCAATTGAAATTCCCTTCTGAAGGAAGAAGTGCCAATTACAGAGTTAGGTGCTAGATCCTCGAATTTTGTATTATTTTTGCTAATTAGTACTTCATTTGGTGAATTTCTTTTTAAAAAATTGTTTGTCAAAAGACTTTCTGTTTCAATTGTTGGCATATCTTTTAATGCATGCACAGCAATATCGATATCCTCATTAAGTAATTCTTTTTCAATTTGCTCTGCAAATAATCCTTTGCCGCCTATATCAGATAGCCTTTGGTCTTGTTTTTGATCTCCAGTTGTTACTATTTTTTTTAGTTTTATTTCATTTGGAAAAATTTTATTTAATTCTTTTTTTACTTTTTCCGCATAAATTAATGCTAACTTGCTACCTCTAGTTCCAATTGTTAGAGTATTTTTTTTCATAAAACTTATTTTTATTACAATCTTATAGATTAATTGTAATAATTATAAAAAATAATTTATGACCAAAAAATCAATAATTCTAGGAATAGAAACAAGTTGTGATGAAACTGCTGTTGCATTAGTTCAGGATACTGGCAATGATATCCCAAAAATATTATCAAACATAGTATCTAGTCAATTTGATATTCATAAAGAATTTGGTGGGGTTGTTCCTGAACTCGCTGCCCGATCACATGTAGAAAAAATAAATTTAATAGCAAAAAAAGCTATTCTTGAGAGTAAAATAAACATTAATGAAATTTCTGGAGTAGCATGCACATCTGGTCCGGGATTAATAATATGTCTCAGCGTTGGTTTAAATTTTGCAAAGGGGATAGCGTCTACTTTAAAAATTCCTTTCATTGGTATTAATCATTTGGAAGGACATGCACTTAGTCCAAAATTACATACAAAACTAGAATATCCATATTTACTTTTACTAATATCTGGAGGTCATTCTCAATATTTAAGTGTAAATGGCTTAGGAGATTATAAAAGATTAGGGACAACCATTGATGATGCTCTAGGAGAAGCTTATGATAAAACAGCAAAGATTTTAGGGATAGAATTCCCTGGGGGTCCTAAACTAGAAGAATTTGTAAAAAGAGGTGATCCTAATAAATTTAAATTACCAAAACCTATCCTAGATAAAGGGGGTTGCAACTTGTCTTTCGCAGGACTTAAAACAGCTATTTTAAGAACATCCAAAGAAATTAAAAATGAACAAGAGAAATTTGATCTTGCTGCTTCATTTCAGAAAACTATAGAAGAAATATTAAATGTTAAGACTGAAAAAGCATTTAAAGAATTTAAGAAAATAAATACGACAAATAAATATAATTTTGTTGTGGCTGGTGGTGTTGCTGCAAATAGTGGAATAAGAAATAAATTAACAAAAATCAGTGAAAAGAATAATTTTAAACCAATATTTCCAGACCTAAGGTTATGTGGAGATAATGCAGCAATGATTGCGATGGTGGGGCTAGAAAAATACAAGGTAAAAAATTTTGATAGCTTAGATTTAATTGCCAATCCAAGATTACCCTTGGATAAGAACGCAAAATTTTTAAAAGGTGCAGGGGTAGAACTTTAGTGAAAATTTATAAAGAAAATAAATTAGAAGTAGAAAACTTCCTTATAGTAAGTTTTTTTACCCAAAACTATAAAGATAAGGCTGATAGATTAATAAATTCACTTAATAATTTTAATCTTAATTATAAAATATTTGAAATTCCAACAATTCATTATTCTAAAAGCGATAAGGGATCTAATGATATTAACTATTGTATGCCTAAGCTAATAATAGATATGCTAAAACAATTTAAAGTACCAATTATTTTTTTAGATTGTGATTTAGTTGTAATGAAAGAGCCAAAATTATTTTATTCACTGAGAGAAAAAAATATTGATTTTGCTATATATAACTGGTTAGAAGATCCCGAGAATGACGGTTACTTGCCAGTAAAACTTAAAATTAATTCCGAAAGAGGCGAGATAGAGAAGACTTATTATATAAATAGTGTGAACGTAAAACTTTTAAATAATCCAAATAAAGAAAGACAACTTTTCTCAAGTGGAGGAGTAGCATATTTCTCAGAAAGTAATTCATCCATTAATGTTTTAAATGAATGGTTAGAAAATATAATTAAATACCCCAATGTACCAGATGATCAATTATTAGACCATACTTTTAATTATTCATCGAATGTAAGAAAAAATTTAAAAGTTGAATGGTTAGATAAAAGTTATTGTAGAGTGTTCTGGTGGATTTTTTCACAACCAATTATTGACCATCCTGGAAACATGTCTCATAGAGAAAATGATAATTTTTATAAAATAACTGGAAAAGAAAGATTTAAAATTGAAAACACAATTAAGAGAAATAGTAGTAAAGTTTCAAAAGAATTTATAATAGATGCTAAAAATAAAAAAATATTAAAAGTAGAAAAAGGAAAAATATTTATTGTAAGAAACTTTACAGAAAACGTGTATGTTTAATTTGAAAATATGAATTATTGGTTGTTAAAATCAGAACCAAATGTTTGGTCTATTGATCAACAAATTAAAGCTGGAACCAAAGGTGCTAACTGGGATGGGGTAAGAAATTATCAAGCAGCAAATAATTTGAAAACAATGGAGAAGGGTGATCTTTGTTTTTTTTATCATTCAAATATTGGTAAAGAAATCGTTGGAATTGTTGAAGTAATTAAAACGGCATTTATCGACCCAACAGATAAAGATAAGCGATTTGTAGCAGTAAAAGTTAAGTATAAAAGTAAACTAAAAACACCTGTTTCTCTTGAAAACATTAAAAAAAATAAAGATTTAAAAGATATTGCACTAATAAAACAAAGCAGACTGTCTGTCATGCCAATTGACACTAAATGCTGGAAAATTATTTTGAAGATGGGTAGTATCTGAAAAATTTATAACCCATGCCAAAAAAAAAAACTAAAAAAAAAAAGAAGAAAGTAATCACTAAAAAGAAGTCTAAAGTAAAGTCTTTTGTGTCAAAGCAAGAAAAAGAGCTTATATATAGAACAAAGAAAGACTGGATTAGCAAAGCTCTAGTAAATAAATCTCAGTACGAAAAAAAATATAAAGCTTCAATAAAAGATAATGATGGCTTTTGGAAAAAAGAAGGAAAAAGAATTAATTGGATCAAACCATATACAAAAATTAAAGATGTCAAATATAGTAAATCAGATGTTAAAATAAAATGGTTTTATGATGGTACTCTTAATGCATCGGCAAATTGTATTGATAGACACTTAAAAAAGAATAAAGACAAAACAGCAATTATATGGGTTGGAGATGATCCAAAAGTTCAAAAGAAAATTTCCTACAAAGAATTACACAAAGAAGTTTCTAAAGCTGCGAATGGTCTTAAAGAATTAGGGGTTAAAAAAGGTGATAGAGTAACAATTTATTTAACTATGATACCAGAACTTGCATATACCATGTTGGCTTGTGCAAGAATAGGAGCGGTGCATTCAATAATCTTTGGAGGATTTTCTCCTGATAGCATTTCTGGAAGAATAAACGACTGTGAATCTGATTATCTCATTACTGCAGATGAAGGTGTTAGAGGTGGAAAAATAATACCTCTGAAATCAATTGCTGATGAAGCTTTAGTAAATTGCCCAAATGTGAAAAAATGTGTAGTAGTCAAAAGAACAGGTAATAGAATCAATTGGGATGAAAGAAGAGATGTTTGGTACCACGAGTTAACGAAAAAAGTTTCAAATAAATGTGAACCCGAAGAAATGAATGCAGAAGATCCTTTATTTATTTTATATACTTCAGGATCAACAGGTAAACCAAAAGGGGTGATGCATACAACTGGTGGATATATGGTTTACGCATCTATGACCCATCAATATATATTCAATTATAAACCTAAAGATATTTATTGGTGTACAGCTGACATTGGTTGGGTAACTGGTCATAGCTATATTATTTATGGACCATTATCTAATGGAGCAACAACTATTATGTTTGAGGGAATTCCAACTTATCCGGATAGTTCAAGATGGTGGCAAATAGTTGATAAATATAAAGTGAATATTTTTTATACTGCTCCGACAGCAATTAGAGCTTTAATGAGGGAAGGTGATAAGCCTGTTAAAAAAACATCAAGAAAATCGCTAAAATTATTAGGAACAGTAGGTGAACCAATCAATCCAGAAGCATGGGAGTGGTATTATAAAACTGTAGGAGATTCAAATTGTCCGATTGTTGATACTTGGTGGCAAACTGAAACGGGTGGAATATTAATTAGTCCACAAACAGGCGCTATAAATCTAAAACCAGGTTCAGCAACAAAACCATTTTATGGAATTAAACCAGTAATAGTTAACAAAGATGGAAAAGTTTTAAAAGGTGAGGCAGAGGGTCGTTTATGTATAGCACAATCTTGGCCTGGCCAGATGAGGACGGTTTACGGTGATCATCAAAGATTTATTGATACTTATTTTTCTCAATTTGATGGAAAATATTTTACAGGAGATGGATGTAGAAGAGATAAAGATGGATACTATTGGATAACAGGAAGAGTAGATGATGTGATAATAGTATCGGGACATAATCTTGGAACTGCCGAAATAGAAAGTGCTTTTGTAGCTCATCCAAAAGTTGCTGAGGCTGCTGTTGTTGGATATCCACATGATATTAAAGGTAATGGCTTGTATTGTTATGTAACTTTAAATGTGGGAGAAAAATCGACTTTAGATTTAGAGAGAGATTTAAAGCTTTGGGTTAGAAAACAAATTGGTCCAATAGCTACTCCTGATCTAATTCAATTTTCTCCTGGACTTCCAAAAACTAGATCAGGTAAGATTATGAGAAGAATACTTAGAAAAATTGCTGCAAATGAACATGATCAATTAGGTGATACAACTACCTTGGCAGATCCAAGTGTAGTAAAAAGCTTAGTTGAAAATAGAAAAAATACTTAAAAATTTATTAATTCAATAAATTCTTTTTTAACATTATCCCATTTCAGGATCATAGAATTCAAAACTATTTTTTTGTCTAGAGATTTTAACTCTTCAGCTATCGGCGACCATTCATATAAAGACAAAGCACTTGTGTTAAATGGCAAGGATTCGTGATATTCATTCCAATTAATCTTTTCATATCTTTCAAGAAAATTTTTTTTAGCATTTTCATATGTTTCCTGTGGCATTTCATTTTTCTGAAGTTCATTATCTAAAATTTCAAAATAAATTTCATTTGCTTTCTCAGTATCATGTTGATTTCTGATATTTTTTAAAAAAGAGATAGTATAAAAAGTTAAATCCTGTAATGCAGTTGAGTAAATATTCCATTTAGCTTTGTTAATCGATCCTAAAAATATTTCATCTTCAAACATCAATACATATTTTGCCCCCATTCTAGTTTTCAAATATCCATAAAGAGTTACTTGACTTACCCACGCAGATTTTTTTTGGATAAATTCTTTTAAGTCAGAATAGTTTTCAATTTTTTTTGTTTTTTTAAAATATTTTAAAAATGGAACGAAATATTCCTTTAAATAGTCAAATTTCAAATCTTTAAGCTTTAATTTGTATTTGATGCCCATTTAGAACCGATATTACAACTTTTACTATAAATATATGCCATTTTTTACCCTTTAAATATCACTTTAAATGAGTATGAATTATATCTTTAACCTATAGGGAGGATTAAAATAATGTCAAACAAAGAAAAGCACTGGGAAAAGACCAAAGGATTAATGATAATTACATTAATTATTTGGTTTGTTTTCGGTTATCTGATCTTCATGTTTGGTTCTGACCTAAACACTTCAAGTTTTATGGGATATCCATTAGCGTATTACATGTGTGCGCAGGGTTCCATCATTGCATTTGTGATCCTAATTTTTTGGTTTGCAAATAGACAGGAAAAAATTGATGAAGAGTTTGGTTTTACCGAAAAGGAGGATGATTAATGTTTAAAGGCAATTTTATTGACAACCTACCAAAAATTTACGGGACATATACTGGGGGCTTCTTCATATTCATCATTTTGATGGCAATAGCAGAGCAAGCAGGTATGACCGCTAAAACAATTGGTATTTTGTTTGTCGCCTTTACAGTCTGTATATATGCCATAATTGGATATCTATCTAGAACTGTACAAGTCGACGCTTATTATGTTGCTGGAAGACAGGTGCCAACAGTCTTTAACGGAATGGCAACTGCAGCTGACTGGATGTCAGGTGCATCATTCGTTGCAATGGCTGGTGGTATTTACTTTGGTGGTTATACTTATATGGCTTTCTTAGTCGGATGGACTGGGGGATACGTTTTAGTATCATCACTTTTAGCACCATACTTAAGAAAATTTGGATGTTATACTGTGCCAGATTTCATTGGAACAAGATACGGCGGAAACTTTGCAAGGTTCTGTGCTGTAGTTGTTTTAACATTGGCATCTTTCACATATGTAACAGCTCAAATTAACGCAACAGGAACAATTGCATCTAGAGCACTAAGTATTCCATTTGAATTAGGAGTTTGGGTTGGACTAGTAAGTATTTTACTTTGTTCAATGCTAGGCGGAATGAGAGCGGTAACTTGGACACAGGTTGCACAATACATAGTTTTGATTATTGCTTATCTAATTCCAGTATTCTGGATTAGTAACAAATCTGGATTTGGTTTCTTTCCACACTTTATGTTAGGTGAGGAAGTGGCTAGATTAGGTGCACTTGAATCGCAATTTGGATTAGTTAAAAATGCTGCTGCAGATATAAAAGCTGCAGGTGTACCAGGTGGTCTAAAATCTATCGCTGTATCACACGCAGGTGTGCCAGAAGGTGGAATGGCTGCATGGAAGTTTATTTCATTAGCACTATGTATGATGGTAGGAACAGCTTCTTTACCACACATTTTAATGAGATACTTCACTACTCCAAGTGTTAAAGCTGCGAGAAAATCAGTGGCATGGTCACTATTCTTTATTGCATTGCTTTATACTTCAGCGCCAATGCTTGCAACATTATCCAAAATCTCACTGATAGATCCAAACTTACCAACAGGTATTATTGGAAAACCAATTGCTGAAATTATGCAAATTGAGTGGGTAAATGCTTGGATTAATGTAAAACAAGCCTTCATAGCAGACTTTAACGGAGATGGTATTCTTCAGTTAAATGAATGGTTTATGAGGGGTGACGTAGTTGTATTAGCAACTCCTGAAGTTGCTGGATTACCATACGTAATCTCTGGACTAGTTGCTGCAGGAGGAATGGCTGCCGCGATGTCAACTGCTGATGGTCTAATTCTTGCTATCGCAAACGCTTTATCACATGATATCTATTACAAAATCATTGATCCAAAAGCGGATGTAAGAAAAAGATTGTTAGTTGCTAGAGCACTTTTAATAGTTATTGGTGCCGCTGGAGCATATATTGCATCGATGAGGATCACTAGTATCCTTGGTGCAGTTGCTTGGGCATTTGACTTTGCAATGTCAGGATTGTTCTTCCCATTAATACTTGGTGTATGGTGGAAGAGAGCGACACGACAAGGAGCAATCGCAGGTATGATAGCAGGTCTTGCATCAGGAACAGCTTATCTAATTTATGTTTATCCTAAGTTTATGGGTAATGCGCCTTGGTTAGGTATTGACCATTTACGTTTCGGTATAATCGGAGCGTCGGTCTGTTTAGTTGTAATGGTTGTAGTAAGTTTAATGACTGAAGAACCAGATAAAGCTACACAGCAAATGGTAGATGAAGTTCGTGTTCCATCAGGTAAAACAATACTTGGTAAGCAACACTAAATTAAACTTTTTGGGGGCGGTATCCGCCCCCTTTTTTTTCAGATAAATGCCTTTATATATTTTAGTAATAGACTACATTTTAGGAATCATTATGTGGACTTTAATTGGAAGATCTGCAATGAATATTTTTCAAAAAGAAGATTCTGAATTCTTTTTTATGAAAGTATTTGTAAAATACACAAATCCAATTATTAAAATTTTTAAATTCATAACTCCTAGTTTCATTATAGGACCATTAGTTCCACTTTATGTAGCGTGGTTTTTTTATATGTTTAGATTTTATTTAATGCCTTATTTAATGGGTTATTCTGTTATGGGAATGTTATCGTTTCCATTAGAGAGTGAAATAGCTGCGGAAATTTATAAAATATTTGGTAAATAATAATTCAAATATATTCAAAAATTGATAGTACTAGTTTTTATTTATTAATGAAAAATATACAAATTTCGCCTTCAATACTTTCTGCAGATTTTAGCCAATTAGGTGAGGAAATTAAAAGATTAGAAGATGGTGGCGCTGACTTAATTCATGTCGATGTAATGGATGGGCATTTTGTTCCCAATATTACAATTGGTCCCCCAGTGATAAAAACACTTAGAAATTATACAAAATTACCTTTTGATGTACATTTAATGATCTCACCAGTTCATAAATATATAAAAAATTTTGCTGAAGCAGGATCTGATATAATAACAATTCACCCTGAAGCAACCGACAATTTGATTGAGTCGATTAAACTTATAAAACAATTAAAGAAGAAAGTAGGCATTTCTTTAAATCCAAATACGGAAGTAAGTGTCATTCAAAAATTATTAAAAGAAATAGATTTAGTTTTAATTATGAGTGTATATCCCGGTTTTGGTGGTCAAAAATTTATACCAGATGTCATTGAAAAAATTAAAAAACTATATCAAATAAAAGAAGATAATAACTTAAAATTTGATATTGAAGTTGATGGCGGAATAAATTTTTCTAATTCAAAAGAGGTTATA
>CACGFJ010000010.1 GCA_902572225.1 uncultured Pelagibacteraceae bacterium
GCAGATTTAAATGTAGCTAGACAATTTTTAAGAGACAATGGAATAGACGCAGTTCCAACAGAAGATAATCCACTAGGAAAACTATTAGAAGAATTACCATTCGATGAAAAACGAAAAAATCCTGTCAAAAATAACTGACTTTAGGAATTTTCTATACATCACTTGGAAGCATTTAAATTTACCTCAACCTACTAAAGTTCAATACGATATAGCTGACTATATTGCTAATGGAGACAGTAGAATAATTATTAGTGCTTTTAGAGGTGTAGGAAAGAGTTGGATAACTGCAAGTTATGTTTTATGGCGTATCTTACTTAATCCAAACATTAATATACTTGTTGTATCTGCTTCAAAGAATAGAGCAGATGATTTTAGTACTTTCTGTTTAAGATTACTTCACGAAATGCCATTACTTCAACATCTATATCCTAAAGACGACCAAAGACAGTCAAAGATTAGTTTTGATGTAAATACGGCTTCTGCTTCACAACAACCAACAGTGAAGTCATTAGGTATTACTTCACAGATTACAGGTTCACGTGCAGACTTAGTTGTTGCTGATGATGTAGAAACTTCAGGAAATACTCAAACTCAGTTTATGAGAGACAAGTTATCTGAAGCTATTAAAGAATTTGAAGCAGTAATTAAACCTGACACTTCTAGAATTATATACTTAGGTACACCACAAACAGAACAAAGTATTTATAACAAGTTGCAAGAGAGAGGTTATAAAATACGTTATTGGACTGCTAGATACCCTAGTGAGAAACAAATAAAGTCATATGGTTCTAATCTTGCGCCTATAATTAATAATACTTGGAATATAGAATTAATTGGTAAACCTACAGACCCATCAAGATTTGATGAAAAAGATTTATTAGAAAGAGAAGCTAGTTATGGAAGACTAGGTTTCAATATGCAGTATCAGCTAGATACTACTTTAAGTGACCTAAACAAATTTCCACTAAAACTATCAGATTTATCAGTAATGAATTTAAATCCTGAGAACGCACCAGAAAAAGTTATTTGGGCTAGTTCTCCTGAATTACAACATAACGATTTACCTAATGTAGGACTACAAGGAGACGCTTATTATAGACCTATGGAAGTACAAGGTCAGTGGTTGCCTTATATATCTACAGTAATGGCAATTGACCCTTCTGGTAAAGGTTCTGATGAAACGGCTTATTGTGTCACTAAATTCTTAAACGGTAATATTTATTTAGTAGATATTGGTGGTTTCAATAGTGGTTATTCAGAACATACATTATCTAAATTAGTAGAAGTAGCTAAGAAGAATAAAGTTAATAAGATTTTAATAGAAGAAAACTTTGGTCAAGGTATGTTCGAGGCGTTATTAAAACCTTATTTAATTAAAGAATATCCTTGTACTACAGAAATGGTTAGACAGACTTCTAATAAACATAGAAGGATATTAGATACATTAGAACCTCTAATATCTCAGCATAGAATTATTGTAGATAAAACAGTAATCAAGAAAGACTATGAAGGTACTAATATGTTGTACCCTCAGGAAAGCGCATTGAAGTATCAGCTTTTCTACCAAATAAGTAGATTACAAAAAGAAATACATTCATTGCCACACGATGACAGAATTGATTGTCTTCAGGTTGCTTGTCATCATTGGGTTCAGCATTTAGCTAAAGACCAAGAACTTTCATATAAACAAAGAAAAGAAGACTTAGTTAATGCTGAAATAGAAAAATATTTTGGAGACAATAAAACAGAAAACAGTTGGATTAAAATAATATGAGTACAGTAAATAAATCAGGTAATTATACCAAACCTACTTTGAGAAAGCGTATATTCAGTAGAATAATGAATAGCAATTCTTATGGTACACCTAGTGGTAAATGGAGTGCAAGAAAAGCACAAGCACTAGCAAAAGCATATAAAAAAGCAGGTGGTGGATATAAAAGCTAATGTCACTTAAACAACCTCAAAAAGATTTGAAGAACTGGTCGGCTCAAAAATGGAGAACTAAATCAGGAAAGAAATCTAGTGTCACTGGTGAAAGGTATTTACCAGAAAGCGTAATAAACAGATTGTCCTCTAAAGAGTACGCAAGGACGACTGCAAAGAAAAGAAAAAACAGAACTAGAGCAAAGTATAGTAAGAAAATAGCTTCTATGGTTAGAAATGCTCTTAAAGTTGTTTGATTTTGATTTTTTAATTAAGTGCCACTATTAGGATACTACTATAGTTAAACTATAGTTAATCTTTATCCTTATATAAGTGCAACCAACAACATCTGACTATGAGTATATCTTATAGTAAATAAAGTTATGAACCACAAAGAACCAAAGGTAATCTATCTTAAAGCTCTTTTTTCAAAGAATAAAAAGAAAAAGAATGTAGAGAAAATAATAAAAGAATTTATTGTTCAGGCAGATTTTCCAAGAAAGAAACTCAAAGTTTCACCAGAAGTTAAATCTAAAATGGCTAGAGAGTTTATCTTGAAGTATGCTAATGACTTTTTAGGTTATGCCGTAGAGTACTCAATGTTTGATAAGTTCTTTGACTTAAAAAGTTTTGACGAAAAAATCTGACAAGTTCACGTATATACACAAAATTTTTTTTACCCCCTCGACCCTATAGCAAAAATAATCAGGGGTACTACCCTGTATTGTATCCAATATACAATTTTTCTGCAGGAAACCGAGTGATAGTTTTGATTTACGTTAGTCTTCTAGACTACCGATGGACTTTTTTGTAGATTTTTTCTTTCAAAAAATTATTTCGTATTATCTCTCTCATTATCTGTTTTGAAACTTCAGGAACTTTATGATACATCGAGTTCAGTATGGTTAAGTTATTAAAAAAGAAAACATTAAAACAAAAGACTGAAGATAGACAAAAGGATTTAGAGAGAAGACTAGATATATTTCTTGGTAGACCTACAGTTAAAATAGATAGCAGTGTAAAGCTAGAGTACCATACGAAACCATTGTCACTTAAAGAGACACACTGGATTGCTACCACTCAAAAGAGAGACAAGATGTTTTACTTTGAAGGTAAACTATTGTCTGCAGAAAATGAACAAAGAGTTGTCAATTACAAAAAGTCAAACAAGATATACAAGGCGTGGTTAAAGAAACAACAAGACGCATTGGATAAATTAAAGAACGCAATCAAACCAAGAGCAATGTATGAAATAGAACAGGCATACCAGAAACTTGGAGAGCAGGTAAGACGAGCAGGTAATCCATTTAATCTGTCAGGTCAGATGATACAGATGGGTAAAGTAAGTGATGAATTATATCCAATGGGTTTGCTTTCTCCGACACCCAATAAAGCTAAAGTAAAGCAACAGATAAATAGACTGAAGGCGCATTTACAAGGAGAAGATATATCAGTAGCTAATCACGGACTGAATAGTTTCTGCGATAGACACAAGATTAAAGACCCAGTTGATATGGTAATAAAGATGGCTCAAATGAAGAAGCAAGGTAAGCTATATGAAGATTACTTTACTATTTCATATCAGGACGCAGTAGCCATAGCAGAAAGCGTTGGTATGCTTCATCAAGAACTACTGGAAAGTGTGATAGATTATATAGCCAAGAGAGCCAAGCATTATAAGACTAATAATAATATAATGGCAGGAATTGCAGGTGAAACACTTGTAAACCTATGGCTAAAAGCAGTTGAAGATAAGAAGCCAATGAAGCTAACAATGACAATGTTCTTCAATTCCAATGCAAGGAAGAAGTGGAGTAAAGATTATAATTACGACTGGAAGAACTATAAAAGGTTTCACGAAGAATTTAAGAAGTGGATTAAAATATTTACTGCAAGAGCAACAAAGAAAAAAGAATTTAATGAAGGTGAGTTTGAAACTTACTTAGAATTTTTATCTCAAACTAATTCTAAAGGTTTGATTTAAGTTTCACGTAGAACAAAATCCGAAGTCAGTTCGGATAAAAAGTGACAATCCGATTTCAGTTCGGATTAAATTATGGGTTGCACCAATTGAATAATATTATTTTTGTGATTAAGTAAATCGCAGGAATGAGTTCCACTTATTTTGTTGCAATGACAGATAAGACTTGTTTTTAAATAATCAAGTGCGAACCTTTACTTCTTTCTATTCGTTGGAACTATTCCTTAACCAGAAAGATTAATTTGTTAGGAGTGGAATGAAACCACAAAAAGAAAAGACGGAAACTTTAAAAATTCCTGAGAGCATATGGCAACGTATGTTCGATATAAGTATGGAGATTTCTCCTGATAAGAAAAATCTTCTTAAACCATTACCTATACTTGCTATCGCTATAAACCACCTGCACGAGACGGCTCATACGAGAGGTGTTGCTTTTGTAAGTCAAAAAGAATTTGACGATATAAAAGCTGAAGCGAAAGAGAGTGCTAGTAAGCACCTCAACTAAGGATAGGAATGATTATACAAGTAGTCAAAGAACTACCTGAGTTCGGTCATATGCTCGACACACAAGGTAAGGATAAGTTAGCGAAAGCATTATCTCAAACCGTAAGTGAGTTGAGCAAGAGACCTAAGATAGAACACAAGGTAGTCTTGTATCAAACACCAGAAGACGATTTAGAATAATCGCTTTTTGGTTGTGACGAACAATAGGTAGAAAGCCGAGATTTCTTTTTATCTATTTTTACGCAGTTTATATTGAGTCTAAATTGCAATTAATCCACAAGTTGAAAGTTTGCACTTGTGAAAAGCAAACGAATAACTTAATAATAGGAGAAGTATGGTTATAAATAAAAAAAGTAAACTTTCGACTAGGTGCGTTATGAATGTAAGTAGCGTAGTCTGCAAAGTATGGAAGGTTGTAAGATGTAAGTTGTGGAGAGATATAGATGATTTTGATTATTATATTTCAGACTTACGTTCCCAATATCCTAACCCTTTAGTTTATACTGAAGCAGTTAGAGACCTACCTTACTACTGCAAAACCGTAGAAGTTGATGATGAGTATGAAAGGACTTCATCAATTAAAATAGGTGACGCAGTTATCCAATACACTTTCAATAAACTAAGACGACAAGGTTTAATAGAAGACAGTGAAGTAATTCCATTGTTTGAACATTACGACCCATATAAGTCTACGATTGAAAATGTGATAGCGCAGACAAAACTCTCTCATAACCGTCCTGATAAGTTGAAGGTTATAAAGTTAAATCGAAAGGAGAATAATGTCTTACAGTTGCACAACAAGTAATATTCACTTTGATAAAGTGTTTATGCAAGAAGTAGCAAAGTCTAAGGCGAAGACTTTTGGTAATGGTATTCCATTACAATTGGTCTTAACATTTAAGACACTCTCTTGTTTACCTGATGGTCAAGAATTAAACACTCAGGTTATAAGAGAATGGTATCACAAGTTTTTTGGAGTTGTGATTTCCTTGTCTTCAATATCTCGAAATGTAAGTGATTTACATACTCTTGGTTTTGTAGAAAGAGTTGTAAATCCATTCGAGAATAGAAGATTAAGTTGGATTAAATTAACACCAACAGGAAGAAGACTTCAAAAACTCTTTATCGGAACTACGTCAGATTGGAAAGATGTGCCGAAGTTGAAGATAGAGAACCAACTAAAAACTGCAAGGAGTATAAAAATATGAGAAACGCAGTAAAAGCAAAAATCCTTGAAGCATTACCGAAAGGTATAACTTTAAGGCGTGATAATTCTTTATGGATTTCTAAATATAAAGAGTACCACGTAGACGGTGAAAAGAAGTCTAAACGACTTACTGAAACCGTGAAGTTAGATATTGATAATACAATGTCTGACGCTAAACAAATAGAGAAGTTTGAGGAAGCACTTGGTAAAGCAATCAAGGTGAAGTCTCAAATGAACCAACGTTTAGCAAACAGAAGTTTTCTTCTGACTGATAATGTGAGGATTACTGGTGAAGCATATATCAATAATCTTTATCAAGACTTGGTAAGACTGAAAACTTGGAAAGGTAAGCACGGTGAAACTGTTGCTAACTATGCTAAAGATATATTAGATTTCTTTAAGGATAAGGATAACCTAAATCCTAAACTTAAAGACTTTCACGATGTATTTACTTTAGCTGACTTTAAAGAGTGGGCGATTGTTCATTCCTCAAAAAAGAGAATGAATAATTATAACTCTTGTAGCACCAATACCGTGAACAAGCGTTTAGGTTTGTTAAGACAATTAACGTCCTTCGCAATCAAACAAAGACTTTTTAGTCTTGATGATTGTATTGACCCAAGTGCTAAAAACTTTGGGATACAAGATGAGAGACGTGCAGAAAGTAAACCTAAACCTGCACTGTCAATTGCAGAAGAACAACAATTGCTAAATACCTGTAAGCTACGTGAAGATGGCTATTGGTATGATGTGATAGTTTTTGCGATTGATACTGGGGTACGTCACGATGGAGAACTCAATCGGATTACACCAGATGAAATAGACTATGGTAAAAAGAATATGACATTCTTTAGACCTAAAACTGGTAAATGGTCTACTGTTCCATTAACAAATAGAGCATTAGAAGTAGTGAAAAGAAGACGTGAAGTTGCTTTAAAAAATAAAGACAACCGTTTCTTTCCTGTATCTAAATCTTCTCTAAGACATAACTGGGATAAGTATATCAAGTTATCAGGTCTAAGTGATGAGTACACACCTTACTCAACAAGACACACTTTTATTACTAGGTTAGTAGAAGCTGATGTAAGTCCAAAAGCAGTTCAGCATTTAGCAGGACATAAGTCTATTGAGACTACACTTCAGTACTACACTCATAGTACGAATGAGGTGCTTGAAAATGCTATAACTAAATTAGAGGAATACAAAAAAGCTAAAACTAAAAAAGCTGAAGTATCTTCTTTAATTGGTCACAATAGTAGAAAGGTGTTGAAATAGAGAAAATGATGTCTATAACTTCCGTATCAGTTGGGCGAATGGCGGAACTGGTAGACGCATACGCCTTAGGAGCGTACGACTTCGGTCATAAGAGTTCGACTCTCTTTTCGCCCACCATTGTACTAAAAATGGATACAATGATGGATACAAAACTGTATACATTGATACAATGGTCGAAGAAAGGAGTGTTGGTAGTTCAGGGTTTAGTAAGATACGTTAGTCTTAGGAACCAATAGTGCAAACTGTGAAGGTTCGAGTCCTTTCTCGCCTACCATAAAATATGAAAGTAACAGTAGAAAATAAAAAAGGTTTAGAAAAAGATATAAAAGTTTTTATCGATAAAAAAACTATATCTGGATATCTCGAAGAAAAATACGAAGAAATTAAAAAAGATGTCGTTTTAAAAGGATTTAGACCAGGAAAAGTACCTACCGAAATATTAAAAAGACAGTTTGGAAAAGCTGTATATGGCGAAGTAATCGATAAAGTATTAAAAGATACTACAACAAAAGCACTTGAGGATAATAAAATCAAACCAGCAGGTCAGCCAAAAATTGATTTAAAATCATTTGGTGAAGGAAAAGATCTTGAATACACAATTTCTGTAACAGAATTACCTAATGTTGAAGTTGGATCATTAAAAGATTTAAAAGTAGACGAGTATGTTGTTAAAATTGATCCAAAAGAAACAGATAAAAGAATTGATCAAATAGCTAAAACCCAGAAAAATTTTAAAGATGCTGAGGAAAATTATGTGGCTAAAGTTGGTGACTTAGTTGTTTTTGATTATAAGGCAACAGTTGATAGCAAAGATTTTAAAGGAAATGAGGGAAAAAATACTCAATTAGAACTTGGAAAAGATTTATTTATTAAAGGATTTGATAAGCAATTAGAAGGTGTCAAAAATAAGCAAGATAAAAAAGTAGAAGTTAAATTACCAGAAAACTTTCCAGAAAAAGAAGTAGCTAATAAATCTGCAGTCTTTGAATGTAAAATTACAGCAGTAAGAAAACCAGAAGAAACAAAAATTGATGATAACTTTGCAAAAAACTTAGGCGCTAAAGACTTAAATAATTTAAAAGAATTAATATCCAAACAAATCAATGATGAATTCAAAAATTCATTAGAAATGATTTCAAAAAAACAAATTCTTGAACAAATTGAAAAACAGAAACTAGATCAGTTACCAGCAAATCTAATTGAACAAGAGGTAAATATATTAGCTCAAGGTATGAAAGAAGAAGAAAAGAAAAAAAATATGAAATACTTTGAGGAACAAGCCAAAAAAAGAATTAAAACTGGTTTAATTTTAAATGCATTTGGTGAAAAAAATAAAATTAAAGTATCTCAAGAAGAGTTAAATGCAGAAATACAAAAACAATTTAGAATGATGCCTGGACAAGAAAAAATGGTGAAAGAGTATTATGAGAAAAACCCTGGAGCTATTGAGAATCTAAGAGGTTCTATTTATGAAGAAAAAATAATAGGTGAACTTAAAAAAATTGCAAAAGTAAATAAAAAAGAAATTAGCAAAGAAGAAGCTGAAAAAATCTTAAAAGAAGAAAATGAAAAAAATCTAAGAGAGCAAGAGAAATTAGCAAAACTATCTCAAGGAACTGATAATAAAGTAAAAGAGAAAAAAGAAGTTAAGTCAGAAGACAAAAAAGAAAAGAAAACAGCTAAACCATCTAAAGCTCCAAAAAAAGTAGCTAAAAAAACTAAATCAACAAAAAAAGTTAGCAAAAAGTAATCACAAGTTGTATAAGTAAAACGAATCACTTATGACAACAAAAATTCCAGAACATCTAAGTACTTTAATCCCAATGGTAGTTGAGCAATCAAGCCGTGGTGAAAGAGCTTATGATATCTATTCAAGATTATTAAAAGAGAGAATTGTTTTTGTAGTTGGACCAATTAATGATGCAGTTGCATCTTTGGTTACTGCTCAATTATTATTTTTAGAGTCTGAGGATCCTAAAAAAGAAATCTCATTATACATAAATAGTCCTGGTGGATTAGTAACAGCAGGTTTAGGAATTTATGACACGATGCAATATATCAAACCTGAGGTCAGCACATTGTGTATTGGACAAGCTGCAAGCATGGGATCATTTTTATTGGCCGCAGGATCTAAAGGTAAAAGATTATCTTTACCCAATTCAAGAATAATGGTTCACCAGCCATCTGCTGGTTTTCAAGGTCAAGCTACAGATATAGAAATTCATGCTAATGAGGTTATGTCTTTGAAAAAAAGATTGAATGAAATTTATTCTAAACATACAGGTAAATCAGTTGATCAAATTAAAGAAGCTTTGGAGAGAGACAATTTTATGACGCCAGACCACGCTAAAGATTTTGGTTTGATCGATAAAGTAGTAGAAAAAAGAGACTAAACAACAATATATAGTTTATTCACAACCTATACTTGATTAAGAAGTAATCTTTGTAATAAAGTATTCAAATTGATTCGTTATAAAAAACTATGAGCAACAATAATAAAAATATTCTTTACTGTTCTTTCTGTGGAAAGAGTCAACACGAAGTCAGAAAATTAATTGCTGGTCCAACTGTTTTTATTTGTGATGAGTGTGTTGAATTATGTATGGATATCATAAAAGAAGAGAGCAAAGATACTTTTGTAAAACATCAGGATGGTTTACCATCACCTAAAGAAATTTGTGCAGTTCTTGACGATTATGTCATCGGTCAAGACCATGCAAAAAAAGTTTTATCAGTTGCAGTTCATAATCATTATAAAAGATTAAATTACGAAAATAAAACTAGTAAAAATGTTGAACTTTCAAAATCAAATATCTTGTTAGTTGGACCAACAGGATGTGGAAAAACATTATTAGCACAAACTTTAGCAAGAATTTTAGATGTGCCGTTTACAATGGCAGATGCAACGACATTAACAGAAGCCGGATATGTTGGTGAAGATGTTGAAAATATTATATTAAAATTATTACAAGCAGCAGATTACAATGTTGAAAAAGCACAAAGAGGAATTGTTTACATTGATGAGGTAGACAAAATCAGTAGGAAATCAGAAAACCCGTCAATTACTAGAGATGTTTCGGGTGAAGGAGTTCAACAAGCATTATTAAAAATAATGGAAGGAACAGTTGCTAGTGTACCTCCTCAAGGTGGAAGAAAACACCCTCAACAAGAATTTTTACAAGTAGATACAACTAACATTTTGTTTATATGCGGTGGTGCGTTTGCAGGTTTAGATAAGATAATTTCACAAAGAGACAAAGGATCATCAATTGGATTTGGTGCTGAAGTTAAAAGTCTCGAGGATAAAAAAGTTGGTGAGTGGATGAAAAATCTTGAACCAGAAGACTTGCTAAAATATGGATTGATACCAGAATTTATAGGAAGGCTACCAATAACAGCTACATTAGATGATCTTGATGAAAAATCTTTAGTTAAAATTTTATTAGAGCCAAAAAATTCTTTAATAAAACAATATCAAGAGTTATTTAAATTAGAGGGTGTCAAACTTACTTTTAAAGATCAATCAGTGAAAGATATTGCCAACAAAGCTATATCAAAAAAAACTGGTGCAAGAGGACTTAGATCGATTCTAGAAAATATATTATTGAAAACAATGTTTGATCTGCCAAGTCAAGATAACATTGAAGAAGTTATAATTGATTCTGGTGCGGCGAAAGGTGTATCAGCGCCTGTTATTGTTCATTCGAAGAACAAAACTAAAACTGATAAGACTTCAGCAGCATAATTTCACGTTAATAAACCATAATTTCCTATTGCATTATAAAATATAATATCCATATTTCTAAGATGGATATAAAAGTAACATTACCGTTATTGCCATTAAGAGACATAGTTGTCTTCCCAAGCATGGTTATTCCCTTATTTGTTGGAAGAGACAAGTCCATCACTGCATTAAATGAAGTAATGAAGGGTGACAAAAAAATTGTTTTAGTCACACAAAAAAATTCTGAAGTTGATGATCCAAAAAAAAATGATGTTTTCACTTATGGATGTGAAAGTAACATTTTGCAGCTGCTTAAACTTCCTGATGGAACAGTTAAAGTATTAGTTGAGGGCACTAAACGAGTAAAAATTGTTGACTTTAAAGATGATGAAAAATTTATTAAATGTTCATTTGAGTATCAAAAGGATATTATATCAAAAGATGATGATCTGCTTCCTTTAAGTTTAACAGCTATAAAAAGATTAGAAAAGTTAACTAGTGTAAATAAAAAAATATCTTCAGAGACAATCAACAATATTAAGCAATTAAAAGATCCATCTAAAATTGCTGATAATATAATTTCTCATATCAATGCTAGCATTTCAGAAAAACAACAAATCTTTGAAACTTTAGATGTTAAGAAAAGATTAAATAGTGTGATTAAAATCATGGAAAATGAGGCAAGCATCATTGGTGTTGAAAAAAGAATAAGAGGAAGAGTTAAAACTCAAATGGAGAAGACCCAGAGAGAATATTATTTAAATGAGCAACTAAAAGCTATTCAAAAAGAATTAGGTGAAATTGAAGACGGTAAAGACGAGACAACAAGTTTAAAAAAATCGATATTAAAAGCAAAAATGCCAAAAGAAGTCGAAAAGAAATGTATGTCTGAACTAAAAAAGCTAAAAAATATGAGTCCGATGTCGGCAGAGGCTACTGTTGTTAGAAACTATTTAGATTGGATGATTGATTTACCGTGGTTTAGAAAAGATAAAGTGGACATAGATTTAAACAAAGCTTTGAAAATTCTAGAAGAAGATCATTTTGGATTAGAAAAAGTTAAAGAGAGAATTATTGAATTCTTAGCAGTTCAAAAAAGAATGGATAAAATTAAAGGTCCTATACTTTGTTTGGTAGGTCCTCCAGGTGTTGGTAAAACTTCATTAGGTAAATCAATAGCTAAGGCAACTAACAGACAATTTGTAAGAATGTCTTTAGGTGGAGTGAGAGATGAAGCAGAAGTAAGAGGTCACAGAAGAACTTATATTGGTTCACTTCCTGGAAAAATTATTCAGATGATGAAAAAAGCTGGTACTAAAAATCCTTTATTTTTATTAGATGAGATTGACAAAGTTGGAAACGATTATAGAGGCGATCCATCATCGGCTTTATTAGAGGCTTTAGATCCTGAGCAGAATACTACATTTAACGATCATTACCTTGAGGTTGATTATGATTTATCAGATGTAATGTTTGTAACAACAGCAAATACACTAAATATTCTTCCCCCACTTTTAGATAGAATGGAAGTCATAAGAATTCCAGGATATACAGAAGATGAGAAGATTAATATTGCTAATAAATATTTACTTCCTAAGCAGATTAAAGACAATGGTGTTAAAGAAGGTGAATTGAAATTGGCTGATGATACAATAAAAGAGATTATAAGAAGCTATACAAGAGAAAGTGGTGTCAGAAATTTAGAGAGAGAAATATCAAAAGTAACAAGAAAAGTTGTTAAAAAAGTTGTTAATAACGAAGAGAAGAGTGTAGAGGTTAATGAAAAAAATATACCTGATTTTCTAGGAATTAAGAAATTTAAATTTGGCGAACTGGAAGCAAAAGACAAAGTTGGAATAGTTATAGGTTTAGCTTGGACAGAGTTTGGAGGAGAGATATTAAAAGTTGAAACAGTTAATATGCCAGGCAAAGGCAGAATGCAGATAACTGGTAAGTTAGGCGATGTAATGCAAGAATCTGTTAAAGCTGCAAAATCTTATGTCAGATCAAAATGTCTTGAATTTGGAGTAACGCCTCCACTGTTTGAGAAAAAAGATTTCCATATTCATGTTCCTGAAGGCGCAACTCCTAAAGATGGACCTTCAGCAGGTATAGCTATGGTTACATCAATAGTATCTTCAATCACGAAAGTTCCAGTAAAGAGAGAAATTGCTATGACTGGAGAGGTAACAATTACGGGTCAAGTTTTACCTATTGGTGGACTTAAAGAAAAACTATTAGCAGCTCATAGGGCTGGTGTTAAAAAAGTTTTGATACCTAAAGAGAATGAAAAAGATTTAGTCGATGTACCAAAAAAAGTGAAAGATGATATTGAAATAGTTCCAGTAGAAACTGCTGATGAAGTAATTAAAATAGCTTTAACTAAAGAATTGAAGCCTACTGAATGGACTGAAGTAGATAAATTAACAGAAACTAAAAAAGACGATAAATCTCAAGCTAGTATTCAGTAATAAACAATTTACATTATAATAACATTGATGTAATAGTACCACGTTTTGGGCGGTTAGCTCAGTTGGTAGAGCATCTCGTTTACACCGAGGGGGTCAAAGGTTCGAGTCCTTTACTGCCCACCAGAACACGGGGGTGTAGCTCAGTTGGTTAGAGCGATCGCCTGTCACGCGATAGGTCGAGGGTTCGAGTCCCTTCACTCCCGCCATCAAATAAATGAACAAAATAGAGCCTTAAAATGTGACCTATCTGCTCTTTTAGTTGATATAAAAGGTGCTATATAGACTCATCATGCTTGCGGAATTTTTAAAAGATTATTTGCCGATAATTGTGTTTTTACTGGTTGCACTTATACTAAGTGTAGCATTTGTGGCGGTTAATTATTTAGCATCTCCAAAAAATCCTGATCCAGAGAAACTATCAGCATATGAGTGTGGTTTCGAACCATTTAATGACTCTAGAATGGAATTTGATGTAAGATTTTATCTTGTTGCAATATTATTTATTATTTTTGATTTAGAAATCGCTTTTCTATTTCCCTGGGCAATATCTCTAGGCAAAATCGGAATATTCGGATTTACATCAATGATGATCTTCTTATTTATTCTTACTATTGGTTTTATATATGAATGGAAAAAAGGAGCATTAGACTGGGAATAAAATGAATTTAGAAGAAAGAAAAAAAAATATTCCTGAAGAATTTAAGCAATTAGCGCAAGATTTCAGTGATAATGGTTTTATAACAACTTCACTTGATAATCTAGTTAACTGGGCAAGAACGGGATCACTACATTGGATGACTTTTGGCCTTGCATGTTGTGCAGTCGAAATGATGCAAACTTCAATGCCAAGATATGATTTAGAAAGATTTGGTGCCGCCCCTAGGGCTTCACCTAGACAATCAGATGTTATGATTGTTGCTGGAACTCTTACAAACAAAATGGCTCCAGCACTAAGAAAAGTTTATGACCAGATGCCAGACCCAAGATATGTAATCTCCATGGGAAGTTGTGCAAATGGTGGGGGGTATTATCATTACTCTTATTCTGTAGTAAGAGGATGTGATCGTATTGTGCCAGTTGATGTATATGTTCCTGGGTGTCCTCCTTCTGCTGAAGCACTTTTATATGGGATAATGCAACTTCAAAAGAAAATCAGGAACAAAGGTTCTCTGGAAAGATAAAAAATGCAAAACATCCAGGATTTAGAAAAAATTTTGAATTCAGAACTAAATACTAAAATAAAAAGTTCTTTAATTAAACATAATCAAATTTACTTAAAAATTGATGAAACGGACTTAACAGAGGTTATTTTGTTCTTAAAAACAAATTCAAAAACTAAATTTAGACAACTGATAGATATCACAGCTGTAGATTTTCCTGAAAATGAGATTAGATTTAAATTAGTTTATCTATTATTAAGTCATGAATTTAATCAAAGAATTATCATAGAGATAGATGTAAAAGAAAAAGAAGTTGTTGGTTCAATAACACCTATATTCCCTGCTGCAAATTGGATGGAAAGGGAAGTATTTGACATGTATGGAATTGATTTTAAAGATCATCCAGACCTGAGAAGAATACTTACAGATTATGGTTTTGAAGGACATCCCTTAAGGAAAGATTTTCCTTTAACAGGTCATAATGAGGTTAGATACAGTCATGAAACTAAAAAAGTTATTTATGAACCAGTAAAATTAGAGCAAAATTATAGAAACTTTGATTATGAAAGTCCTTGGGAAGGAACCAAGTATATAAAAGAACAAACTAAAGAATAATGGCAAAAGAAACTAAAACTTTGAATTTAAATTTTGGACCTCAACATCCAGCAGCTCATGGAGTTTTGCGATTAATATTGCAGTTAGATGGCGAAATTGTCGAAAAAGCAGACCCACACATTGGTTTGTTACATAGAGGTACAGAAAAATTAATTGAAAATAAAACTTATACCCAAGCTGTTCCGTATTTTGATCGACTAGATTATGTTGCACCAATGAACCAAGAACATGCTTTTGCTTTAGCAATTGAAAAAATTCTAAAAATAGAAGTTCCAATAAGAGCTCAATACATAAGAGTAATGTTTTGTGAGATTGGAAGAATACTTAGTCATATTTTAAATGTCACAACACAAGCAATGGATGTTGGCGCATTAACTCCAACCTTATGGGGATTTGAAGAAAGAGAAATATTAATGGGTTTTTATGAAAAAGTTTCTGGTTCTAGATTGCATGCTAATTATTTTAGAGCTGGAGGAGTACATCAAGATCTACCAAAAGGATTAGATAAAGAGATTGGAAAATTTTGTGAAAGATTTCCAAAAATAATAAATGATTTAGAATTGCTCTTAACTGATAACCGAATATTTAAGCAAAGGAATGTTGATATAGGAGTAGTATCAAAACAAGATGCTCTCGATTATTCTTTTTCTGGTGTTATGTTGAGAGGATCTGGTGTTCCTTGGGATTTAAGAAAATCCCAACCTTACGATTGCTATGAACAATTCGAATTCAAAATTCCAGTAGGAAAAAATGGTGATTGTTATGACAGATATCTATGCAGAATTGAAGAAATGAAGGAAAGTGTAAATATAATAAACCAATGCTTAGCAAATTTACCTGTGGGACCAATTAAAACTGATGATGGAAAAATCAGTCCACCACCAAAAAAAGAAATAAAACAATCTATGGAAGCATTGATCCATCATTTCAAGTTATATACCGAAGGTTATAGGGTTGATAAAGATGAAATATATACAGCTGTAGAGGCTCCTAAAGGAGAATTCGGTGTGTACTTAATTTCCGATGGTTCAAGCAAACCTTACAAATGTAAAATTAGAGCTCCAGGATTTTCTCATTTGCAAGCGATGGATTACTTAATTAAAGGTCATATGTTAGCTGATGTTCCTGCAGTTTTAGGTTCAATGGATATTGTTTTTGGAGAGGTAGATAGATAATGGCTGTTAAAAAAATATCAAAAATTCAACCTGAAAAATTTGAGTTTAGTAAAAAAAATAAAGAGACCGCTGATAGTATTATTAAAAATTATCCTTCTGGAAAACAACAAAGTGCAGTTATGTCTTTATTGTACTTAGCACAAAAGCAAAATGATAATTGGATACCTTTAAGTGCAATGAAATACATAGCAAAGTATTTAGATATGCCATACATAAAAGTATATGAAGTGGCTACATTTTATAGCATGTATAATTTAACACCAGTTGGTAAATATTTCTTTCAAGTTTGTACTACAACCCCATGTATGTTAAGGGGTGCATATAATCTAGTAGATGTTTGTAAAAGAAAAATTTCTGAGGAGGAAAATCGTTTGTCAGAGGATGGAAAAACTTCTTGGTTAGAAGTAGAATGTTTAGGTGCTTGTGTGAATGCTCCAATGCTTCAATTAAATGAGGACTATTATGAGGATTTAGATGCAACAAAACTTGAGCAAATAATTGATAAAATAAGTAATGATGAAGTTCCCCAACCAGGATCTTATAGAGGCAGATTAAGTTCTGAACCAGAAAATACTAGAAAAACATTAATAGGTAATAAAAATGCTTGAAGATAAAGATAGAATTTTTCAAAATTTATATAATGATTTTGGTGCTGATTTAAAATCTGCAAAACAGAGGGGAGACTGGAAGGATACAAAAGAAATTTGTGGCAAAGGTAGAGAATGGATAATTAATGAAATTAAAACCTCTGAACTTAGAGGAAGAGGGGGTGCTGGATTTCCCACAGGATTGAAATGGTCCTTTGCTCCAAAAGAAGTTGGATCAAGACCACATTATTTAGTAATTAACGCCGATGAATCTGAACCAGGCACATGTAAAGACAGAGATATTCTAAGATTTGAACCACATAAATTAATAGAAGGCTGTTTAATTGCATCTTACGCAGTTAATGCTCATAAGTGCTATATTTATATTAGAGGAGAATATTTTAATGAAGGACAAAAGCTTCAAACAGCTATCGATGAAGCGTATAAGGATGGTCTCTTAGGAAAAAATTCTGCAGGGACCGATTGGGAATTAGATATATATATTCATTATGGTGCTGGAGCTTATATCTGTGGTGAGGAAACTGCTTTGCTTGAGAGTATTGAAGGAAAAAAAGGTCAACCAAGATTAAAACCTCCATTTCCAGCTTTAATAGGCCTTTATGGTTGCCCGACAATAATTAACAATGTCGAAACTATTTCAGTAGTGCCAACTATACTAAGAAGAGGTGGAAAATGGTTTTCATCCCTCGGTAGACCAAAAAATACTGGTTCTAAAATTTATTGTATTTCAGGAAATGTAAATAACCCCTGCAACGTAGAGGAAGAAATGGGAATTCCTTTAAAAGAATTAATTGAAAAACATGCAGGTGGAGTAATAGGTGGATGGGATAATCTAAAAGCAGTTATACCCGGTGGTTCATCAATGCCTTTACTACCTAAAGAGACATGTGAAACAATTAAAATGGACTTTGATGCATGTGTGGAGAATAAAACTGGCTTAGGAACAGCTGGTATTGTGGTTATAAATAAAGATCAAGACATTATTAAGTGTATGGCTAGAATTGCAAGATTTTATAAACACGAGAGTTGTGGTCAATGCACACCATGCAGAGAAGGTTCTGGTTGGATGTGGAGAATGTTAGAAAGAATGGCAAAAGGCGAAGCAACAAGAGATGAAGTAGATATGTTATTAGATGTAACAAAACAAATTGAAGGTCATACAATTTGTGCTTTTGGAGAAGGATCTTCATGGCCTGTTCAGGGATTAATCAGAAATTTTAAAGAGGAAATAATTGAAAGAAATAAGTTTGATCCAATTGTGAAAAAGCAAAAAGATATTCCGTATTTAGTTGACCAACATTTATTAGAAAAAGAAAATGCTTAAACTTAAAGTAAATGACATTGATGTAGAGGTAGAAGAAGGCACAACTGTTTTACAAGCATGCGAACAAGCTGGAGCAGAAATACCAAGGTTCTGTTATCACGAAAAATTATCAATAGCTGGAAATTGTAGAATGTGTTTAGTTGAAATGGAAAAATCTCCTAAGCCAATTGCATCTTGTGCTATGCCTGCTGCAGAGGGGATGGTACTTAAAACTAATACTGAAAAAGTGAAAAAAGCAAGAAAAGGTGTAATGGAATTTTTGCTAGCAAACCATCCACTAGATTGTCCAGTATGTGATCAAGGTGGGGAATGTGATTTACAAGATCAATCAATGTATTACGGAATTGATAAATCAAGATTTAAAGAAAATAAAAGATATGTACCCGAAAAATATATGGGTCCACTAATTAAAACTCAAATGACAAGATGCATTCATTGTACAAGATGTATTAGATTTGCAACTGAAGTTGCTGGAGTTCCTGAGCTTGGAGCAATTGGTAGAGGTGAGAATATGCAAATTACTACTTATTTAGAAAAGGCAATGGAGTCTGAACTTTCAGCTAATGTTATTGATTTATGTCCAGTCGGTGCACTTACATCAAAGCCTTATGTCTTCGAAGCTAGACCATGGGAACTTAAAAAAACGGAAACAATTGATGTGATGGATGCTGTTGGATCAAATATAAGAGTTGATACATACGGATGGGAAGTCAAGAGAGTTCTGCCAAGAATTAATGAAGAAATAAATGAAGAATGGATATCAGATAAAACCAGATATGCATGTGATGGATTAAAAAATCAAAGATTAGATACACCTTATGTAAAGATTAATAATAAATTAAAGCCATCAAGTTGGGACGAAGCTTTTAAAGCTGTCTCTGAGAGAATTTCAATTACAAAGTCTGAGAAAATTGCTGGATTTATAGGTGATATGACAAATATGGAAACTATTTATGCGGCAAAAGATTTTTTTGAAAAAACGATTAAGTCTGAAAATTTGGAATCTAGATATGAAAAATTATATATTAATACAAATGTAAGAAGTAATTATCTATTTAACAGTTCCATTGAAGGAATTGAAAAAAGCGATTTAATAATTCTAATAGGTACAAATCCAAGATTTGAAGCAACAATATTAAACTCACGAATTAGAAAAAATTATTTAAAAAATATGACAGAAATTATATCTTTAGGTGATGTTGGTGATTTAACCTATCCTTACAAAGTTATATCGAATAATACCGACACTATAAAAAATATTATTGATAATAAGCATGAAATTTCAGAAAAAATTAAAAAATCGAAATATCCAAGTATAATTTTTGGACAATCAGTTCTTAAACTTAAGTCGGCAACTTATATTTTTGAAGAATTTAAAAATTATCTATTAGAAAATGATAAAATTTCTGATGATTGGAATGCATTAAATATATTATCAAAAAATTCATCAACAGTAGGTTCATATGACTTAAATGTATTGTCAAAAAATTCTAGCTACGAAATATTGGATAAATTAGAAAACAATAACTTTGAAATTTTAATTTTATTTGGCCAAGATAATTTAAATTTTGAGAAAAAAAATGAATTTATAATATATATAGGTAGTCACGGTGATAAAGGTGCAAGTATTGCAGATGTAATTTTGCCTGGTGCTACTTACACAGAACAGGATGGTTATTTTACGAACTTAGAAGGAAAATTACAAAAAGCCTATAAAGCATCATATCCACCAGGTGAAGCGAAAGAGGATTGGCAAATAATAAATGAATTGTCTTCATTCATTAAGAGAAAAAATTTATATAAAAATAAAAATCAACTTATCGACTCATTAATAAATTATTTAAATATCAATAATAAAAAAGAATCTGATTTTGATGTACCTGAATATAATTTTAAATCAGAAAAAATTATTACTGAAAAGATTGATTATTATCACTCCAATGTAATAGCAAGAGCATCAAAAACAATGTCAGAGTGTAAAAATATTAGAATGAGTTTACCAAAAACTGGAACCGATAATTAATGGCTGAATTATTTATATTTTTTGAACAAATTTATAGAATTCTGTTTCTATTGATCCCAGTTTTAGTATCAGTTGCAATGATTGTTTGGTTAGATAGAAGAGTATGGGCATTTGTTCAAAAAAGAAGAGGTCCTAACGTTGTTGGTCCATTTGGATTATTTCAAACATTAGCTGACGCATTAAAATACATTTTTAAAGAAATAATAATTCCAGCAAGCTCAAATAAAGTTATTTTTATATTAGCCCCAATAGTTACAATGACTTTGGCTTTAATTGCTTGGGCGGTAATTCCTTTTAGTGAAACATTTGTACTGGCAGATATCAATGTTGGTATTTTATATCTTTTTGCAGTTTCATCTTTAGGTGTTTATGGAATAATTATGGGTGGATGGGCATCTAATTCAAAGTATCCTTTTCTAGGAGCAATTAGATCAGCTGCTCAAATGGTTTCTTATGAAGTTTCCATAGGCGTAATAATTATAAATGTATTACTTTGTGTAGGTTCATTAAATTTAAGTGACATCGTTTTAGCTCAAAAAGATTTATGGTTTGTAATACCTCTATTCCCAATGTTTATAATATTTTTTATTTCAGCTTTAGCAGAAACTAACAGACCACCTTTTGATTTGCCCGAAGCTGAAGCAGAGTTAGTTGCAGGTTACCAGACAGAATACTCTGGAATGATGTATGCAATGTTTTGGTTAGGCGAGTATGCTAACATTTTACTTATGTGTGCAATGGGATCTATTTTATTTCTTGGTGGCTGGTTATCGCCCATAGATTTATTCCCATTTAACGTTATTCCTGCTCCAATATGGTTAATCCTAAAAATACTCTTTTTATTTATCTTATTTGCTCTGATAAAAGCAATAGTACCAAGATATAGGTACGATCAATTAATGAAACTTGGATGGAAAATTTTTCTACCATTTTCATTAATTTATGTAGTATTAACTGCAAGTTTTTTAATGTATTTTGATTTATTACCGGGGAATTAGAATGAGCTTAATAAGATTTTTCAAAACAATTTTTATGATTGATTTTTTAACAGGGTTAATCATGGCAATAAAAGAAATATTTAAACCAAAAAAAACAATTAATTATCCATTTGAAAAAGGTTCAATTAGTCCAAGAGCAAGGGGAGAACATGCTCTAAGAAGGTATCCAAATGGTGAAGAGAGATGTATTGCTTGTAAACTATGTGAAGCTGTTTGTCCTGCTCAGGCCATAACAATAGAGTCTAGCGAGAGAGAAGATGGAAGTAGAAAAACTACTCGTTATGATATTGATATGTTAAAATGTATTTATTGTGGTTTGTGTGAACAATCATGTCCAGTTGACGCGATTGTGCAAGGTCCAAATTTTGAATTTGCCACAGAAACAAGAGAAGAACTTTACTATAACAAAGAAAAGTTGTTAGAAAATGGAGATAGATGGGAGAATATTTTAGCAGCAAATATTAATGCTGATAGCTCCCACAGATAATCAATGATTGCTCACGCAATAGTCTTTTATATATTTTCACTGATTGCAATTGTCTCCGCAATTATGGTAACTGTTTCGAAAAACACAGTTAATTCAGTTTTTTTTTTAATATTGGACTTTATTAGTATTTCCTGCCTATTCATCATGATTGGTGCCGAATTTTTAGGAATGATAATGCTTATTGTGTACGTAGGAGCAGTAGCAGTATTATTTTTATTTGTTGTTATGATGTTAAATGTTGCTCAACAAAAAAATGAATGGTTTAATTCTAGTGGAAGAAGTTCCCATATTCCAGTTGGTCTATTAGTAAGTATTATTATATTTTTTGAATTAATTATTGTTATAGGTGGATGGAAATATAAACCAGAATTGTTAGATTCAATTGCGATTGAAATAAATACTGACTTAACAAATACTCAATCTTTAGGAAGCGTTATATATACTGATTATATTCATTTGTTTCAATTATCTGGAATGGTTTTGTTGGTAGCCATGATTGGGGCAATTGTATTGACCTTCAGACAAAGATCTGGAGTAAAAAGACAAAGTTATTTTAAACAAATATCAAGAGATAGAAAAGATGGTATTGAATTAGTTGATGTTGAAAATAATAAAGGAGTGAAAATAGATGCTTAGCATTGGACTTGGTCATTATTTAACTCTTGCTGCTATTATATTCACGATTGGTATTGTAGGTATTTTTCTAAATAGAAAAAATATTATCGTTATATTGATGAGTATTGAATTAATACTTTTAGCTGTAAATATAAATTTAGTATCTTTTTCTATTTTTATTAACGATCTGAGTGGCCAGGTTTTCACATTATTCATATTAACAGTGGCTGCAGCTGAAGCGGCAATAGGACTTGCAATTATTGTGGTCTATTACAGAAACTCTGGAACAATAAGAGTTGAAGAAATCGACAGATTGAGAGGGTAAATGGAATATTTAATATTATTTTTACCTTTAATAGGTTCATTCATATCGGGTTTCTTTGGTAAAATTATTGGTGATAAATTATCTCAATTAATCACATGCATTTTAGTTTCTATTTCGGCATTATTATCTTTGTTCATATTTTTTAAAGTTGTTTCTTCAGGATATGAACATAATGCAATTATTGCAACATGGATAAATTCAGGATCTTTAAATGTAAATTGGTCAATTAAAGTTGATGCTCTTTCTGCAGTAATGTTAGTCGTGGTTACTCTAGTTTCATCCTTAGTTCATATTTATTCTGTTGGTTACATGTCTCACGACCCACATAAACCAAGATTTATGTCCTATCTATCATTATTTACATTCGCTATGTTAACCTTAGTAACATCAGATAATTTTTTGCAATTATTCTTCGGATGGGAAGGAGTTGGTCTTTGCTCGTACTTTTTAATTGGTTTTTGGTATAAAAAAGAAACTGCTAATGCTGCTGCTATTAAGGCTTTTATAGTAAATAGAGTTGGAGACTTTGGTTTTGCATTGGGAATTTTTTTAATATTTTATATTTTTGGCACAGTAAATTATGATGAAGTTTTTGTTAAGATACCTGAAATAATAGACCAAAAAATAAATTTTCTATCTTTTGAATTTTATACAATAGATTTAATTTGTTTATTACTTTTTATTGGAGCGATGGGAAAATCAGCACAATTTTTGCTTCATACATGGTTACCAGATGCTATGGAAGGTCCAACACCAGTATCTGCATTAATTCATGCAGCCACAATGGTAACAGCAGGAGTTTTTTTAGTAGTTAGATGTTCTCCAATTTATGAGTATTCACAATTAGCTTTGTCTGTAATCACATTAGTTGGAATGACCACAGCTTTTTTCGCAGCTACAGTCGCCTTAGTGCAAACAGATATAAAAAAAATTATCGCTTATTCAACATGTAGTCAATTGGGATACATGTTTTTTGCAGCAGGTGTAGGTGCATATAATGTTGCAATGTTTCATTTATTTACACATGCTTTTTTTAAAGCTTTACTTTTCTTAGGCTCTGGATCAGTAATTCATTCATTTAAAGATGAACAAGATGTTACTAAGATGGGGGGAGTATTTAGAAAATTACCTTACACTTATGCATTAATGGTTGTGGGTACTTTAGCTTTAACAGGATTTCCTTTCTTATCAGGTTTTTATTCTAAAGATGCAATAATTGAATTTGCTTATATAAGTGACACAAAATTTGGGATTTATGCTGCTGGTATAGGCGTATTAACTGCTGTAATGACTTCTATATACTCATGGAGATTAATATTTAAAACTTTCCATGGAGATTATAAAAATAAAGATCTTAGCATTGATACAATGCACGAGTCTCCATTAAGCATGATGTTGCCTTTAGTATTATTAGCCATTGGTGCAATTTTTTCAGGATTTTTATTTAAAGAATTATTTATCGGTCATGATACAATGTATAATTTTTGGGGAGAGTCTATAAAATTTCTAGAACCGTTAGGAAAAGAACATCCTCCAACTTGGTTTTTATTTTTAACTCCTACGTTGGTAGTACTAACAATTCCATTGTCATATTATTTATTTGTTAAAAATACTAAAATTGTTGATGAAATAGTTTCCATAAATATGCCAGTTTACATTTTTCTCCAAAAAAAATGGTATTTTGATGAATTATATGATCAAATTTTTATTAAACCTTCGAAAAATTTTGGAATATTTCTATGGAAAAAAATTGATGGATTAATAATCGATAAATTTGGACCAGATGGAATTTCAAATTTGATAAAATTTTTTTCGTTTAAAGCAGTAAAATTTCAATCAGGATATATTTATCAGTATGCCTTTATAATGCTTCTAGGTTTTTCAATTCTATTAACTTTATTAATAGTAAAATAATATGAATTTTCCAATCCTATCATCATTAATTTTACTTCCAACAATAGGAGCTTTATTTATTTTTTTTGTTAGATCGTCAAATTCTCAATATCAAAGCAGCAAATATGTTGCCCTTTTCATAACTATAGCTAATTTTTTCTTGTCTTTATATCTATGGATTGTTTTTGATAAATCTATAGTTGATTTTCAATTTGTTGAAGAAAGAGAATGGATTTCAGGATTTGTTAATTATAAAGTAGGAGTAGACGGGATATCAATTTTATTTATTTTACTTACCACATTCGTTACTCCAATTTGTGTAATAACTGTAAATGCAACTATTAAAAATAGATTAAAAGATTTTTTAATAGCAATCTTGATACTTGAAACATTTATGATTGGTGTATTTTGTTCGTTGGACTTAGTTGTATTTTATTTATTTTTTGAAGCCGGTCTTATACCAATGTTTTTAATTATTGGTATATGGGGTGGAGAAAGAAGAGTTTATTCGGCATTTAAATTCTTTTTATATACTTTGTTAGGTTCAGTTTTAATGTTGGTTGCCATCATATCAATATATTGGATTACTGGTACAACAGATGTCATTAAGTTATACGAATTGGGTATCGACGCTAAGTACCAAAATTTATTGTGGCTAGCATTTTTTAGTTCCTTTGCTGTTAAAACACCAATGTGGCCAGTGCATACATGGTTACCAGATGCTCATGTAGAGGCACCAACTGCTGGTTCAGTTTTACTAGCTGCAATACTTTTAAAAATGGCTGGATATGGATTTATAAGGTTTTCTCTAGGTTTGTTCCCAGATGCTTCATTATATTTTGTTCCTTTGGTTTACACACTTAGTTTGATAGCAATTATTTATACATCGCTAGTAGCCTTAATGCAGGAAGATATGAAGAAACTAATAGCTTATTCGTCCGTAGCTCATATGGGATTTGTAACACTAGGTATTTTCACAATGACACAGCAAGGAATAGAAGGAAGTATCTTCCAAATGATAAGTCATGGTTTGGTATCTGCGGCACTATTTTTATGTGTTGGAGTTGTTTACGATAGACTTCATACAAGACTTATAAATAGATATGGAGGCTTAGTTTCAATAATGCCGAAGTACGCAATAGTTTTTATGGTTTTTACTTTAGGAGCTCTTGGATTACCTGGAACAAGTGGTTTTATTGGTGAATTTTTAGTTTTAATGGGTGCATTTAAAAAGAATATTCTGGTTGCAACAATTGCAAGTCTAGGAGTGATCTTAGGTGCAGCATATATGCTCTGGTTATACAAGAGAATTATCTTTGGAAAATTAATTAATGAAGAAGTAAAAAAAATGGTCGATTTAAAAAGATTTGAAATCGTTACATTATGGCTTTTAGTATTACCGATTATATTTTTTGGTTTTTATCCAGAACCATTGATTAACTCTATAGAAGTATCAGTTGCAAACATGATAGATATGAATGATTTAGGCAAGATTAATAAATTAGCATTAGGCGAATAATGGAAAATCTAGAACTTATAATTCCAGAGTTATTTATATCTATAATGATTATGTTTTTATTAATTTTTGGGGTATTTAAGAAAAATAGTTCTCAACTAGTTTATAATTTAACAACAGTAAGTTTAGTTGCTGCTTTAGCATTAATAATTAACTTAGACACGCAAATTCAATCATCATTATTCAATAATAGTTACAATATAGATAATTTAGCTCGATTTATGAAAATTCTTTTAATTTTGTCTGGGGTTTTTGTAATGCTTTCATCATCAAAATACATTCAGATAAGCAAAATTAGCAAAATTGAATATCCAATTCTTATTTTATGCTCAATCTTAGGTATGATGGTGATGATTAGTTCAAACGATCTTATTGTTTTTTATATGGGGTTAGAATTGCAATCACTAGCATTGTACGTATTAGCGTCATTTAATAGAGATAATTTACTATCAACAGAGTCTGGATTAAAATATTTTGTTTTAAGCGCTCTTTCATCTGGACTTTTATTATATGGGTGTTCACTTATTTATGGTTTTTCAGAAACGACTAATTTTAATCAAATTATGGTTAATACAAAAGAAGTAGAATACGGATTAACTTTTGGAATAGTATTTATTTTAGTTGGATTAGCTTTTAAAATTTCTGCTGTTCCTTTCCATATGTGGGCACCTGATGTTTATCAAGGCTCACCAACATCTGTAACAGTCTTTTTCGCATTACTTCCAAAAATTGCTGCATTAACAGTATTTATTAGATTTCTATATATTCCTTTTTATGAATTAGGTGATCAATGGCAAATGATAGTTATATTTTTGTCTATTGCGTCAATGGTATTCGGAGCGGTAGCAGCAATTGGTCAAAAAAATCTAAAAAGACTAATAGCTTATAGCTCAATTAGTCATATGGGATATGCTCTTGCAGGTTTATCTACAGGTACAACACAAGGTGTGCAGAGCTCTATTACATATATAACAATTTATTTAGTTATGAATTTAGCATTTTTTAGTTGTTTGTTTATGCTGAAACGAAACGATGAATATTATGAGAACATAGATGATTTATCGGGTCTTTCAAAAAATCATCCGTTACTATCATTATCATTGCTTGTTGTGCTATTCTCTTTAGCAGGAATACCACCTCTAGCTGGCTTTTTTGCAAAATTTTATATTTTTGTGGCTGTAATAAATGAAAAAATGTATTTTTTAGCAATAGTTGGACTGCTGGCGACAGTAATCGCTGCTTTTTATTATCTAAGAATAATCAAAATTATATATTTCGACCCAGAAAAAGAAAAATTTGAATCGAAACATAATTTAGGTTTAAAATTTACACTAGCAGCATCAACCTTTTTCATTCTTGCTTACTTTATATATCCAAGTGGAATAGTAGATATAATTTCACAAATAAACATTAATTAATGAAACTTAAAATATATTCTTATAAGAGTGTCAAAAGCACTAATGATACAGCAATAAGATTAATCAAAAAAAATATAAAACAAGGTATAGTTACTAGCGATATACAGACCAATGGAAAAGGACAAAGGGGGAAAAAATGGGTTTCTAGAAGAGGAAATCTTTTTATTTCAATTTTTTTTCCTATTAGCAAAAGTTTAAATTTAAAAAAAATTACTTTTTCAAATCTTAAAATAATAAAAAATATTTTAAAAAATATTATTCCATATAAAATTAATATTAAACTACCAAATGATTTAAAAATAATGAATAAAAAGGTGTGCGGAATTCTTCAAGAAATAATTTATTATAATGAAATTAAATTTCT
>CACGFJ010000011.1 GCA_902572225.1 uncultured Pelagibacteraceae bacterium
TCAACTTCTTCTATGTTGACTGTAAATTGATCTTTTAACTCTGCTATAAATTTTTCAACAAGTATTTCTGGTGCTGAAGCACCTGAGGAGATTCCAATCGTATTACATCCTTTAATTTTATCTATAGGCACTGGACTTTCTGAATGTATTAACTCAGCAGAACTACAACCAGAGTTTTTAGCAACCTCAACTAATCTTACCGAGTTAGATGAATTCCTACTTCCAATTACAAAAAACATATCACATTTATCCGCTATTTCTTTAACTGCGGATTGTCTATTTGTTGTTGCATAACATATGTCATCTTTTTTAGGCTCTTTAATATCTGGGAATTTAGATTTTAGAGCGGCAATAATATCTTTGGTATCATCTACAGAGAGCGTTGTTTGAGTTATGAAAGATAGATGTTTTTTTGAGACATTTTCATACTTATTTGCATCCTCAATATTTTCTATTAAATCTATTGAACCTTCTGGCAATTGACCCATAGTCCCAATAACCTCTGGATGGTTTTTGTGTCCTATTAATAAAATATGATTTCCTTGTTTATTTAAGTTTTCTGCTTCTCTATGAACTTTAGATACTAAAGGACACGTTGCATCTACAAACATCATATTTAAATTAGAAGCTTCCTCTGGAACAGATTTTGGAACCCCATGTGCTGAGAATATAACTGGTCTAGACTTATCTTTGATTTCATCTAATTCTTCAACAAATATTGCTCCTATCTTTTTTAAACTTTCTACAACATGTTTGTTATGTACAATTTCGTGTCTCACATAAACTGGAGCACCAAATTTATCTATACTCTTTTTTACAATTTCAATTGCTCTATCAACGCCTGCACAAAATCCTCTTGGTGCAGCTAAATAAATTTTTAAATTTTTGTTACTCATTTTTTTTCTACCATGAATTCAAGTAAAATATGAGGGAAGGTCAATGAAGCCAATCCAACAAATATTATTTTAATAATACTTTCATCTATACCAAATTTTTCTGAAATAAAATAAAAAACTATTAAATACATTATTGCTGTGATTACTGTAAGTGGAATAATTTTTCGTAAAAAAATAGGAAATCCTTTCATCAAATTTTTATTTATTTCACTAATTAAACTTAGTGAGTGTCTTATAGAATGAAGAAAGCAGAAATAAATTGTGAAAGCCAATATAGGGTTAAAAAAATAGTTTAAAATAATTATTGAAAAACTATCTAAAAAAAGAATTGATCTTAAATCATTATTATTACCTCTATATATAAGAAAATTAATTAGCACTGAAAATATAACTAAAGAAATTAAAAAATTATTAGCCACAATATTTTCGTCTATTGAAAAGTTTAACATTTTAAAAATTTCGATTGTCTCAGCTTTATGAAACAATAGGGGTGCTGAAATAACTAATGATCCTTTAATGAAATAAAAAATTTCTAAAAAATTAGCATTTTTTGTTTCGATAAAGTCACTATCCTCTTTGCCAAAATGATATGCTGCAACTATTAAAAAAAGCGAAAGCAACAATATTGGACTTAAAATCCAAATTAAAATAACAAAAATAGCAATACCTAAATAAGTTATATAGAACACTTCTGTATTTTTAATTTTATAAATTTTTAATAGTTTTTTACCCTTTTCATGATCCAGCGCACCGTGAGATATGCCAATTGTAAGAATTAAAAATAAACTAAAAAGTATAAACGAATTATCTCTCAATACCTCAAAGGCAGAAAAAAAAATACAGATATTAAAAAAAATAATAGAATGAAAAAAATTTATTTTGTTGATCATTATTTAAATACAGCTTTAATAAAAATCCATTTTGGCATCTTTAATATAATGGATAAGTCCTCGAAAATATTACTTTTATTGGAAAGGAAATTTATTACTGTTTTTGACTTGCTTTTAAACATTTTGAAGAAAATATTTGGCATGATTTCTGGCTTTTCAGCTAGGACTTTCAAAAAAACATTATCTAAAAACTTATACTTACTTTTTATATTGAAAGCTCTAGTTTGAGTTATTTTATCAATGTTTTGGGTAATATATTCTGCTTGTTCTTGGATATTTAGGAAAGTATAGCCAGTACTCAAACGTGTCATACCTCCAGCAGTTCCAATATTTATCGTATTTTTGTCGTTTTGAAAATTTGGATAAAATAATGGTATAGCTCCAACTTCTTTATAATTAATTTTATATTTTTTTAATTTTAAAGTGTTTTCGATGTAATCAGTAATTTGTTTATCATAATCTTTTTCACTATCATCTTCCATTTTTGAAAGCCACGTAGTTTCGATTAAAGCTGATTTTTTTGAGTAGGGTAGTGTATAAAAAAAATGAACACTTTTTTTTTGATCACAATCAAAGTCCATTAAATTCATTATTTGATCATCAAAAAAATCTTTTTCAGTTTCAATCTCAACACCTTGAAAGTGTTGCCATAAATTAGAATCTTTATTCTCAAGATTTGGTAAACTGTTAAATAAAATTGCGTTTTCAGTATTTACTTCACTAATATCTTTAAAGAATTGAATATTAGGATTTTTATTGATTTTATTTAAAATTTTTTTGTAGAATAGTCCACTATCAATACTTTCATAAGGAGTTTCTTTACAATCTTTATATTCAACATTTCCTTTAAAATTGATTGTATAATCTTTCCATCTTTTTTTTACACAGTCATCAAACTTGTGAGGTACTGTTTTCCAGTATGACCAGGTTTTATCTCTTTTATACTCATCTCTTTTTTCAATAATTGCTAAAGTCTTATTTTTAAGTTTATCGTGATACTCTAACTCGTAAGCCAATGTTAAGCCTGCACAGCCACCTCCAATAATTATGTAATCAAAATCTTTCATTATACTTAATATCTTGCATTATTATCTCATGCTCTTTTATTGTAAGTTTTTTATCTTCTTTTACAAAATATAATTTAATTAAATCACCAATAGATAGCACTGTATGTAAGACTTTTCCCAAATTGTTTACATAAATTTTTCCTGATTTATTATAATTTTCTAAGTTTCCTTTTTTTAAGATTTCATTTCCAATTTGTCTATATACTCGTCTTGCAACCAAAATCGAAAATCTTAAAAAGAATGGAATTTTTTTAATTGATATAAAAGAATTACTATAAAATTTGTCAGCGATTTTTAAAATTCTTTTAATTTCATCAAAATTCTTTTTTATATAAAACCTATTGTTGCTTTCATCTTCAATAACATCTCTTGAAATATTAGTTAATTGCATTGCAATACCTAAGTCAATCGCTCCTAAAAGTGCTGATCTTTCTTTGACATTTAAAATTTTTGCCATCATTAATCCAACTGTTCCAGCCACTCTATATGAATAAACATATAGATCTTTGTCAGTGTTGATTTCTACTTTTGATTTTATATCAGCCTCTACGCCATCGAATAAATCATCAATTATTCTTTGTGATATTCCAAATTTGTTTATTAAAGCCCACATATTTTTAATTATTTGGTTATTTTCATTTTTTAATTTGAAATCTTCTTTGAAAGTATTGAAATTTTTTAATTTCGTATCAAGATCACCTTTTTCATCTGCTATATTGTCTATGTATCTACAAAAATCGTACAAATTAGAGCAATCAGAGTAGACTTGTTTTGGCAAAAAGAAACCTGCCCAATTAAAAGATTTAGCGTATATCGACAAATAATTTTGTTCATTCATTACAAAATTTTATCTAAGACCTTTGCGGATGATAGGACTCCTGGAACACCAGCTCCAGGATGAGTGCCCGCTCCAACAAAATATAAACCGTCATAAACCTCAGATTTATTATGAAATCTAAAGTATGCTGATTGAGAAAATTTTGGCTGAATTGAAAAACCAGAGCCATATTTTGTGTTTAATTCATTCTCAAAATAATCAGGAGTTAAATAAAAATCATCTACAATATTTTCTCTTAAGTTAGGTAATAAACTTTTTTCCATTTTATCTATCACAAGTTTTTTTAGATTCTCTCCTTCGATTGACCAGTTTATTCCTGATTTATTATTAGGCACAGGCACTAATACATAAAAGCAATCATGGTCTTTTGGTGCCATACTCGAGTCAGTTGCGGTAGGTCTATGTAGGTAATAGCTTATATCGTTATTTAATTTTTTGTTTACAAATATATCATCCAAGTGTTCTTTGTACTTATCGCCAAACTTTATAGTATGATGTTCAACATTTTCGTATTTTTTCTTTGTTCCAAAATAATAAACAAACAAACCCATTGAATATTCCATTCTATTTATCTTCCAATTAAATAAGGTGTTATATTTTTGATTATTTAGCATTTTTGAATAAACACCGGGAGGATCTGCATTACAAACTACGTTATCTGCTTTAATTTCCTCATCTTCGCTTGTCACAACCCCGACAACTCTTTTATTTTCTGTAAGCAAGTTTTTAACTTCTTTACCTTTAATAATTGTAACATCTTCTTCTAACATCAATTTCTCAAAACCTTTTATGATTTGTCCTGTTCCACCCATAGAATAATGAATTCCCCATTTTTTTTCTAAATACAAAATTAATCCATATATAGAGGTTGTAGTAAAAGGGTTCCCACCTACCAATAATGGGTGCATACTAAATAGCCTTCTTAGTTTTTCATTTTCGATATAACCACTAACCAAAGAATAAACAGATTTATAACTTTTTAAACTTAGCAATGCAGGAATTTGCTTGAACATAAATGAAGGTTTATCAAATGGCACATCTGATAATTCTGAATAACCCTTATCAAATATTTTTTTTGTAAATTTAAGTAAATTTCTGTAACCCACCACATCTTTATGATTAATTATTGCAATCTGTTCTTCCATTTTCTTTTCATCAGCTGAATAATCAAAATGGCTTCCATCTTCGAAAACAAATCTGTACCAAGTATCTAAATCTTTTATTTTTATATAATCATCTGGATTTTTATTAAAAAGTTTAAAAATTTCATAAATTAAATAAGGAGCGGTTATTACAGTTGGTCCACCATCATAAGTAAACCCATTACTTTTAAATACTCTCGCTCTTCCACCTAAATCTTTTTGTTTTTCAATTAAAGTTACTTTATGACCTTTTGCTCGAAGTCTAAGAGCTGCCGCCATACCACCAAAACCTGATCCAATTACAATGGAATTCATATTTCTTAATTTACATTATTTTTATAAAATTTGATAAACTATCTTAGTTTAAGAACTGATTTTCTTTAATTCTGTCTTTGTTTCTTCAAGATTTTTATTAAACAAGTTGTCAAGTTTAGACTTGTCAACAGATGTAGTAATAATTTTTTTTACAGATTCTACAGCAATATTAATTGATGTATCTTTAATTTCTTTAATGGCATTGTCTTTCATTTGAGAGATTTTAGTTTCTGCTAGACTTTTCTTGAGTTCAGCTGATTTATGAAATTTATCATTCATTTCAATTACAAATCTTTCAGTTTCATCTTTTGACTGCTGCATAATCTTTTCACTCTCAATTTTTGCAGTATCTAGCTTCTTTTGCGCCTCATCCAATAGTCTTTTAGATTCAGCTCGGAGTTTTTCACTTTCGTCAATTTCATTTTTGATATCAGTAATCATTTTGCTCAATAAATTATTAACATTCTGTGGAACTTTTAAATAAATTAGCGCCCCAAAAAATATTACAAAAGATACTGCTACCCAAAATGTTGCATCAAATGCCATTATGTTTTTCCATTTCTTTTTTAGAAAGATCTTCAACTATGGCTGAAAGACTACTTTTATTTATATCTTCACCAATTAATTGTTTAACTAGATCGGAGGATGTCTCAATTGCAATTTTAGTAACTTTCTCTTGAGAAGTTTTTTTTAATTGGTCTATCTCTTCTTCAGCTTTTATTATTTCTTTTTCGATATCCTTTTCTAAAGATAATCTTTTATTGTTTATATCGTCCAAAACTTTTTGTCTTTCACTATTAAAGAAGTTTTTTGCTTCGACTTTTGTATCATTGATAATTTTATCAAATTCTTTAACTTTTTTTTCAGTTTCTTCCCGTTGCTTGTCTGCAGTTTCGATATTGTCTAAGATTTGTGATTTTCTGGTTTCAAGATTGTTACTAATCTTTGGTAGTATGAACTTAGATAAAATTATAAACAATAATCCAAAGGTAAGTACTAACCAAAAAATTTGAGATATCCAAAACTCGGGATTAAGCTGGGGCATACCCCCACTCTCAGCGCTTTGAGCGCTATAAGTAAAGATAATACTTAAAGCTAGAAATTGAAAAATTATCTTTTTCAACATTAATTAAAACGCGAAAAGAATAATTAATGCAACAACTAATCCAAATAAACCAGTCGCTTCCGCTAATGCAAAGCCTAATAGCAAGTTTGGAAACTGCTTTTGAGCTGCAGATGGATTTCTCATTGCACCTGAAAGATAATTTCCAAAAATTATCCCAATCCCAACTCCTGCACCTGCAAGTGCAATTGCTGCTAGTCCTGCTCCTATCATTTTTGCTGCTTCTAATTCCATTATATCCTCCTTATGTTAATTAATGGTGTAAATTTAATGCATCATTCAAATAGATACATGTTAAAATTGCAAATACATATGCTTGAAGAAAAGCAACTAATATCTCCAAACCTGTTAATGCAACTGAAAAACCTAGTGGTAGCCAGCCCCCAACAATTCCTAAGCTAACTACGAAACCTCCAAAAACTTTCATCATCGTATGGCCTGCCATCATATTTGCAAACAATCTAACTGATAAACTAATTGGTCTACTTAAGTATGAAATTATTTCTATAACAACTATTAATGGCAATAAAACCATTGGAACTCCACTTGGCACAAAAAGTTTTAAGTATCCAAGTCCATGTTTAATAAATCCAATTATTGTTACTCCTATAAATATAAATGCTGCTAATACAAAAGTTACAATGATGTGGCTAGTGACAGTAAAAGAGTATGGTATCATCCCAAACATGTTACAAAATAAAACAAACATGAATAAAGAAAATATGAAAGAAAAGTAAGGCTTAGCTTTCGATCCAGCTGTATCACTTATCATTTTTGAAATAAAAGAGTAACTGAGTTCCGCAAGTAATTGAATTTTATTTGGTATAATCGATCTCTTCGTGCCTAAATTAAAAATAATTAATATTGCAAGTGAACTTATGACCATAAACAAACTCGCGTTTGTGAATGAAATATCTATGTTATTTATTTTAATTTCTGGACCAATTCGGTACACGTTGAATTGGTACATTGGATTTGCTGCCATTTGCCTACTATTTTTGCATTTTTTTTGCTGATCTAATAACGTTCATAATTCCAGCTATTACACCAATAAAAAAAAATATTAAAATTAACCAGGGTTTAGTACCAAACCAATTGTCTAAAATAAACCCAATAATTGTCCCAACAGCTACTGCAGATACCAATTCCGTGCTCATTTTGAAGGCTGACCCCATACTTGAGCCTTTATTTCCCTCTTCAGATTTTTTGTCTTTGTCAGTTTTATTTTTTGCAATTTTTAGGCGAGTTTTAAACTGGTCTTCATCCATTATTAAGCAACCATACTCTCTGCTTTTTGAAGATCTACAGCAACTAGTTGGCTAATTCCTTTTTCTGGCATTGTTACGCCGTATAGTCTGTCCATTTTAGACATGGTTAGAGCGTGGTGCGTTACAATTATAAATCTTGTAGATGTAATTTTAGTTAGTTCCGTCAAAAGATTGCAAAATCTTGTTACATTCGCATCATCTAGAGGTGCGTCTACTTCATCGAGAACACATATTGGAGCTGGATTAGTAAGAAACACTGCAAAGATTAAAGATAAAGCAGTCAGGGCTTGTTCACCTCCAGATAATAAAGTTATTGATTGTAATCTTTTTCCTGGTGGACTTACCAACATTTCTAATCCTGCATCTAAAGGATCATCAGAGTCTACTAGTTCTAGTTTTGCACTACCTCCATTAAATAGTTTGGTATAAACTTCATTGAACTTTCTATTCACTTTTTCAAAAGCATCTAGAAGTCTTTCCCTACCTTTCTGATTGAGTTCAGTAATACTTTCTTTTAACTTTATAATTGCAGTTACTAAATCTTGTCTATCTTTTTCCATTTTCTTAATTTCATCTTCATATTTTGAAGTCTCTTCGTCTGCTCTTAGGTTAACTGAGCCTAATTTTTCTCTTTCTCTTTTTTTTTCATCAAGCAATTCCTCTTGTGTTACTGTATCTGGATATTCCGATGCATCTTTTAAATTTGAAAAATTAAGTATCTCCTCTTCTTTTAAATTAAGTTCTGTTGATACCCTTTCTAACAAATCATTTCTTCTTTTATTCAAACCATCGATTGTTGCTCCAGAGCTTGCTTTTCGCTCTCTTATTTCAATAGACTCTTCCTTTGTTGTATTAAGATTGCTTCTTAATTCGTTAATCTCTTTATCTAGTTCATCTATTAATATTTCATTATCACTTTTTTCCTTTTCAGAAATTCTTAAACTTTCAGATATTTGTCCTTTTCTTTCAGCTTGTGTTTGAGGTTGTTTTTCTAGGCTATCTAATTTTTTTTGTTGAGTATCTTTTCTACTATTTAATTCATTAATCATTTTTTCAGAATTTACCAATAAGTTTTTCCAACTTTCTATTTCTTGGTCAATTATTTTAATTCTTTCACTTCTCTTAATTGATTCTTTTTTAATATTTTGATTTGTACTAAATGCTTCAGCGTATTCTTCTTGTAGACTTTTGATTTCTTCGTTTTTCTTAGTTACTGTTATCGCTAAATCGTTGTCATGCATTTCATTAATTTTCATTTTTAAAAATGAAAGATTTATTTTGCATTCATCTATTAAATTAGTTGCACCATTAATATTGTTCTCTGATAGCATTTCTTTTGCTTTTTCTAATTGCTCACTTGCTAAATCGATAGTTTCTGAGTTCTTTTTTAGAGTATCAAGATTTAAATTTTCTAGTATTCTTTCTAATTTATCTTGCTCATCTTTTAATTTACTTTTTGCATTTACAAGATCTAAACCAGACAATTTTTCAGTTTCATAATATTTTGAGTCAACTGTAATTAAATTTTCTTTTTCTTCTCTAAGTCTTTTTTCATTAGAGTTTGCATCAATGATTATGCTTTTTTCTCTAACAATATCCTCATCTATTACACTTAAAGCCTTTCTAATTGATTGTATTTCATCATTAACCCTGTCTTTTTCTTCATCTAAGCTCTTTAACTCTAAATTTAATCTTTGTATTTTTGACAAGTTCTCTTGATTTTTTTCTCTTATAGGATTTACATTTTTATTCTTTTCAATAATTTTCATGCTTAAATCCTCTAATTTATCATTGAAGGACTTAACTTGATCATCAGCCTCATTATTAATTTCGTTTTCTACTTTAATTTCATTATCAATTTCTAAAAGACGCAAATAATATAAACCTGCCTCAACTTTTTTTATTTCTTCAGAAATAGATTTATATTTTGCAGCCTCTTCAGCTTGCTTTTGCAAATTTGCTAATTGTCTTTCCTGTTGTCTTCTTAATTCATCTGCCCTTTTTAAATTATTTTCTGCAGCGCCTAATCGTAATTCTGCTTCGTGTCTTCTAACATGTAAACCTGCTATACCAGCTGCTTCTTCTAAGATAGCTCTTCGATCAGAAGGTTTTGCTGTGACCAATGCTCCAATTCTACCTTGACTAATAATCGAAGGTGAATGAGCACCTGTTGATAAATCTGCAAAAAACATCTGAGCATCTTTAGCTCTAACTTCTTTCCCATTTATATAAAATTTTGAGCCTTTATCTTTTTCTATTTTTCTTCTTATTTCAATTTCATCGAGCTCATTATATTGTAGAGGACCATCTTTATTGTCATTTGATAAGCTTACTAAAACTTCTGCAATATTTTTTGATGGTTTGTTTGAAGTTCCGGAAAATATAACGTCTTCCATTCCTGAACCTCTCATACTTTTCGCTGATGTCTCACCCATACACCATCGCAATGACTCCACTATATTTGATTTACCACAACCGTTTGGACCAACTATCCCAGTTAAACCTTCTTCAATCAGGAAATTAGTTTTTTCAGCAAAAGACTTAAATCCATTTAATTGGATTTTTTTAAATTCCATTCACCGACTTATATCAGTTTTTCAATGTATTTTTTTAATTTTTTGTAGTTTGAGTGATTTTCAAACTTTTTTCCGTTAATTATGACAGTAGGAGTAGCATTCACTTTATACTTTTTAACACCTTCGATTCGGTCTTCTAAAATATGATCCTCTATTTTTTTATCCGCCAAGCACTTATCAAAATCAAGATTATATTCAGTATTATCAATAAATTTTTTCATTGCTTGATTTGCCTCTAATTCATTTTTTCCTTTTATCCACTTATCTTGATTTAAATATAAATGATGCAAAATTTCATGCTCACCATCATTTCTACAATGCGCTAATTTAGTTGCATTAAATGCAATGATGTCTAATGGAAAGCTTTTAAATTCTATTGAAATCAATCCTTTATCAATAAAATCTTCTTTTAATTTAGGATATATATTTTTATGAAAATTTGCACAATGACTACAAGTTAAAGATTCAAAAACCATTAACTTAACTTTAGAGTCTGCACTTCCAACTAAAATTGGTTTAACTTCAGAATTAGCATTGATGAAATTAAAAAAAATTAAAATTGAGATAAAAATTATTTTTTTCATTTTATTTTAAAATGTTTACTTAGCTCTAAAAGTGAATTTTTTATTTTGTCATTTTTAATATTATTTATGCTCTTTATATGTTTATTTTTTGTCGCATTAATAGCTGTATTTTTATGGCTTTCTTCAATTTTTCCATCAAATGTATTCAATTTAATGTCATCTAAAACATGATAGCCAAAAAAAATATTAATTTTTTTTATTATTTCTTTTTTAGAATACTCAACGTCAACTTCATTTCCCCTCTTTACTAAAATATTTAAACGACTTCCCGATAACTTATTTGAACTTTTGTATGATTTAGGAAAGCTTACCTTAAATAAATCTTTACCTACTAAATATTTCCAATTGTCTAAAGTTTCATTATAAATTTTACCTTTTTTACTAATTATTCTTTTTGCTTCTGTGGGTAAAGTATCTTTAAAAGATCTTAAACCTTGAATAGAATTATATCTCTGCTTAGTATTATGTTTTTGACTCATATGAATAATAAAAACATACCAAATAAAATTCTACATTGGTACGATAATAATAAAAGAATTTTACCTTGGAGAAAAAAAGTTTCTCAGAAACAAAAAGAATATTTTACGTTTGTTAGTGAATTTATGTTGCAGCAAACTCAAGTAAAAACTGTTATTCCTTATTTTGAAAAATTTGTAAAACAAATTCCAACCTTTCAATCATTGGCAGATGTTGAAGAAAAAATCTTAATGAAACATTGGGAAGGCCTTGGTTATTATTCAAGAGCAAGAAATCTAAAAAAAAGTGCAATTAAAATTCTTAAAGATTTCAACGGTAAGTTGCCAAAATCTTATGAAAAGTTAATACAATTACCAGGTGTTGGTGAATATACATCTAAAGCAATAATGTCTATAGCATTTAACATTAAAACTATCCCTTTAGATGGAAATGTAGAGAGAATTCTTAAAAGAACTCTCTATTTAAAAAAGCAGAATGAAATATCTAAAGATTCTCTAAAAACAAAAATTAATTTTTTTGGACTGTCCGATCGTGCTAGTGATTACTCACAAGCAATTATGGAAATAGGTGCTTTAATTTGCAAACCAAAAAATCCAATTTGTAAAGAATGTCCATTAAGTAAAAATTGTATATCTTTAAAAAAAAATGATTTTGAGTTAACTAAAATTAATAAAGAAATAAAAACTAAATATTTTGAAGCGACTATCTACAAAAAACAAAATAATTATTTATTGGTTAAAAATGATAAATTTAAATTTTTAAAAAATATGCCAATTTTTCCTATGACTGAAGTTCGAGAAAGTAAGTATAATTATTCAAATAATAAAAAAATTAATATAAAATTATCTAATATGGAAATGAAAATTTTGTTAAATAACTCAAAAAGACCTCCAAAGATTAAAAATAAAATATTAATTAAAAAAGATAAATTAAGCTCAGAAATAATTCCATCATTTACTAAAAAAATATTTTATACCATCTCAAAATCTGAATGAAAAAAGTTGCAATTGTAGGTGCTGGTATATCCGGTTTGTATCTTGCAAATGAATTAAACAATAATACTGAAATAGACTATAAAATCTTTGAAAAAAAAGATTACCTTAATTTAAATGAAGGTTATGGCATTCAACTTTCAGTTAATAGTATTAATTTGTTAAATAAAGTAGGATTTAAAAATATTTCAGCATCAGATGTTTATTATCCAACAAAAGTTAATTTTTTCCAGGCTAATAATATTAAAAAGATTTGTGAAATTGATTTAAAGCAATTCAATAATTTAAACGACCGTTACACAACACTTAAAAGATCAACATTAATAAAGTTTTTAATTGGTAATATTCCTGAGGAAAAAATTCAATTTAAAGCCGATATTCAAAATATCGAATATAATGAAAAAATAAAGATTTCTTGGAATAATAAGAATGAAAGTTTCGATTATATAGTAATTGCAGACGGTGTTTTTTCAAAATTAAAATCCCAAATATCCAACAATCATTTAAACCCAATTTTTAATGGGAACATTGCTTTAAGGGCGAATTTAAAACAACATGAAAAAGATAATATTTCTGTTTATATGGGGTCAAATTTTCACTATGTAACTTATCCCGTAAATCAAAAACTCGAATATAATTTCGTTGCTATAATCAAAAAGAAACTAACTACTAAAGAAATTGAAGATAAAAATATTCTTAATTCAGAAACATTTATAAAATCTTTAAAAGACTTTATATCAAAAAATTCTATTATAAATTTGGAAAGTTTAGCAAATATAAAGTGTTTTCCTGTATTTGTGAGCACTGAATTACCCACACTAAAATATCAAAATACTTATTTGAGTGGAGATGCTTTATTTGCTTTTCCACCTTCTTTTGCACAAGGTGCTTCTCAAAGTATTGAAACAGCAAATGGTATTTTAGAAAATATTACAAGTTCAAATAGTATTTATAAAGATAAGGTAAGTAAAATATTACTAGTAAATAAAAGATCAAAATTAAACCATTTTGCCTTCCATTTAACTAATCCAATAATAATATTAATTAGAAATATTGTTTTGAAATTTTTATCAAAAAATAAGAAATTTCTAGAGAGTTATCTTGGAAAAATTTATAGAAATTAAGTAGTTGGTCTTAGTCTTTGCCTCAAATCATCAATTGGTTTGAGTGAATTACCTGATTTATAATACCAAAAAGTCCAACCGTTACAGCTCTCAGCACCTAATATTTGTGCAGCAACTTTATGAATTGATCCTTCTGATTTCCGATATTTTATACTACCATCAATCATAATTTTCGCATTGATTTGTTTTTTTTGATCAAAAATTTCAGTACCGGGTTTAATAATCCCTAATTCAACCAAAGATCCAAATGGCACTCTTGGTTTGGATCTATTATTTTTAATAGTATCTAAATATTCATCTTCTATAATTTTTGTATTTTTAATTCTTTTACTTGCAGCTTCAAAATAGTTTTTTTCTTTTTCTATCCCAAAATAATTTCTACCTAACTTTTTTGAAACTACAGCAGTTGTTCCTGTACCAAGAAATGGGTCTATTATTAAATCACCTTTATTTGACGATGCTAATATAATTCTGTGCAATAAAGACTCTGGCTTTTGCGTTGAGTGAACTTTATTACCATTATTTTTAAGTCTTTCTTTTCCATTACATATAGGTAAATTCCATGTAGATCTCATCTGTAGATCATCGTTTAAACATTTAATTGATTGATAATTAAAAGTATATTTTGAGCCTTCACTTTTTGATGCCCATATAAGTGTTTCATGCGCATTCGTAAAACGTGTTCCTCTAAAATTTGGCATAGGGTTATTTTTGTTCCAAATCACATCATTTAGTATCCAAAAACCTAAATCTTGCATTTTTGAACCAACTCTAAAAATATTATGATAACTTCCTATGACCCATATAGACCCATTTTTTTTTAAAATTCTTTTACATTCTTTAAGCCATTGAACTGAAAACTCATCATAACTTTTAAAACTGTCAAATTTATCCCATGCATCGTCTACAGCATCGACTTTAGATCTATCAGGTCGACTTAATTCTTTTTTCAGTTGAAGGTTGTAAGGTGGATCTGCAAATATCAGATCAAAACTTTCAGCCGGAATTTTTTTTAATTCCTTAATACTATCTCCATTAATAATTTTATTTTTTATGTCTGAAATGATCATTTTATATTTTTGAATTAGACTCCAGTCAGGAGTCTACGTCAACCTGTGATTGAATTTATTGATTGATAATTGTTATGATTATTTTTTAAGACTCAATATCTTGTGTATTGGTTGAAAGGTTTTTCTATGAAATCTAGTCACTCCAAATTTTTTAATAGCTTTAATATGATCCTTAGTTCCATAACCTGCATTATTATCCCAGCCGTATTTTTTAAAAGAAAAAGACATCTTTCTCATTAGCTTATCTCTTTCAACTTTAGCAATAATCGATGCAGCTGAAATTTCAGGAATTTTTTCATCACCTTTTACAATAGTTTTAATATTATAATTTTTTAAGTCTGGTGGTTTATTGCCATCTATTAAAACTTTTTTAGGTTTCAATTTGAGTTTCTTAATTGCTCTTTTCATTGAAAGTAGGCTAGCATTTAAAATATTAATTTTTTCAATTTCCTTTATTGATGCAGATCCTAACGCCCAAACTGAATTTTTTTTTATATATTTAGCTAAAGTTTCCCTCTGAATTTTGTTAAGTTTTTTTGAATCTTTAAGAATTTTTCTATTAATTTCTTTATTTAATATAACAGCCGCTGCATAAACTGGTCCTACAAGGCTTCCTCTTCCAGCTTCATCAACCCCAGCAATAATTTTTTTCATATAAAATATTATTAAAAATTTAAATCTCTAAACCAGTTTCATCTATTTTTTTTCTAATTTCTTTAAGATCGGCCCAAGAATATTTTTTTTGCTCTGCTTGTCTCAGCAGATATGCTGGGTGAAAAGTTATCATTGTTAAATATGTTTTATTATTAATTATTACTTCCTTCCATTTTCCTCTTTCTTTAGAAATTTTAATTTTATTCCCGAAGAGCGCTTCCATTGCTGTGCTTCCCATTAAAATAAGTATTTCTGGATTTATTATCGAAATATGTTTTCTTAAATATTCAGAGTATCTATTTATTTCTGATATTTCAGGCTTTCTGTTATTTGGAGGCCTATAATTTACAACATTAGTTATATACACGTTAGTTCTATCTAAATTAATAGCTTTCAACATTTTATTTAAAAGCATTCCTGCATCACCAACAAAAGGTTTTCCTAATTCATCTTCTTTTTGTCCAGGTCCTTCTCCTACAATCATTATTTTTGAAGATGAATTTCCATCACTGAAAACAAGATTTTTTGCACTATTTTTTAGTTCACAATCTTCAATCTTTTCTATTTCAACTCTAAGTTTTGCTAATTCTTCAGATTTATTCACATTAGGAGCATTATTTTTAAATCTATTTATTGGTTCATTGCTAAATTCATACTCAATACCTAGTTCGTTCAATAAATCATTATCAAATATGTCATTTTGATTTTTTTCATTTAAAGTCATAAAGTAAAAAATGTTCTTAAAAATTTTTTGTTTTATAATATTAATTCTATACCAAACAAATCTCTATTCAAAAGCAGCGAATGAAAAAGAATTCAACCAGAAGTATCTATCAAATTATCTTTCAGCATTATTATCATTTGATAACCAGAAAAATAACGATGCTCTTAAGTTTTTTGAAAATTCAAAAATATTAATTCAATCACATGATAGTTTTTTGCAAGAATACGTATTTTCTTTACTTTTGGATGGACAGGTTAAAAAGGCAATTAAACAAGTAAAATATTCTAATACCTCAATAGGAGGAGATTTTTTTGAAGGAAATTTATTATTAATTTTAGATAGCATTAATAAGAAAAAGTTTAAAAAAGCAGCTTTGAAGTTAAAAAAATTGGAAAAGTTCAAAGAGGACGATTCATACAAATTTATAATTTATTCTAGCTTAAAAAGTTACATTGATCTTTTTATATATAAAAAATCTGACATTGTTGAGCAATTTGGAAAATTAGATTTGATAAATATGGCTTTTCAAAATTGTTATTTGAATTCCAAAAAAACTGAGCCTTATTTTTTAAATTTAATTAACGATCCTCAAAGCGATTACTCTAGATATACTTTTTTTTATTTGAGTAACGAGGTGTCTAATAATGACTTTGCAACAGTTGATAATTTTGCTGATACAATAGATCCTTTAAGAAGTAGTTTGCTTATTTCTCAAGTAAAAAAATGGATAGATGAAAAAAAATATAAAAAATTAACACAGCATTTTTCATGTCAAAATGAGAATGATATTTTGGCAGAATTCTTTTTCCTTATATCTAATTTTTATTCATCTCAAAGTAGATTTGATTATTCAAATATATATTTAAATATTTCAAATTATTTAAATCCAAAATTTTATTTTAATTTATCACTAATAGCTGAAAACTATCAGTCTAATAATAATTATGATCTAGCAAAAAAAACTTTCGAAAAATTTGATGATAAGGATGAAATATTTTTTTGGTACAAAACAAAGAAGATTGCCAGAATTATAGCAGAGGAAGAGAATTATGATGCAAGTTTGAACTATATATTAAAAAATCTTGAAAAATTTAATAATAAATCGACAAAGATGATTTATGATTTGGCAAATATTTACAAAAACTTTAAAAAATATGATCAGGCTATTGATTATTATACTTTGGCCTTAAAAAATTTGGATAAAAATTCTATGGCTTATGCAGATGTTCTTTATCGTAGAGGTGGAGCGTATGAAAGATTAAAAAATTATGATTTGGCGGATAAGGATTTGCTCAATTCAATTAAAATTAGACCTGACGAACCCTATACACTTAACTATCTCGCTTATAGTTGGTTAGAAAGAGGATATAAAATTGAAGAAGCAATAGAAATGTTAAATCAAGCTTACAAAGGGAAAGAAGAAGACCCTTATATAACAGACTCAGTTGGTTGGGGTTATTATTTGACAGGAAATTATATTGAAGCAGAGAAATATTTAAGAAAAGCTGTTGAATTGTTACCAAGTGATCCTGTTGCAAGTGATCATTATGGAGATGTTCTTTGGCAATTAAATAGAAAAATCCAAGCTAATTATTTTTGGAAAAGTGCTTTAAATAGCGATGAAGCAGACGAAGAATTAAAAATTAAAGTTAAGGAAAAATTATATAATGGCTTAAATGATAATTCTTAAATGAAGTTTCATAAAATAAAATCTTTTGCAAAAGTTAACCTAACTTTAAAAATTCTAAATAAATACTCAAATGGTTATCATAAAATTGAAAGTTTAATATCTAAGATCAATTTGGCTGATGAGATTTTAATAAAAGAGATACAAGGTTCAAAAAATAGAATATCGTTTAGTGGGAAATTTTCCTCAAATATTTCAAATACAAATACAATTTCGAAACTACTAAAAATATTAAATAATCATAATTATATTAAAAATAAAAAATTCAATATCAAAGTAAAAAAAAATATACCCCAATCCTCTGGTATGGGAGGAGGATCAATGAATGCAGCATCCATTTTGAACTATTTATTTAAAAAAAGAATAATTAAAATTACAAAAAATAATTTAATAAAAATTGCAAATAAAGTTGGTTCAGATGTAATTTTGGGTCTTTATGAGAGTCCAATGATCCTACAAGGGAAAAATATAAGTAAAATTAATAAAAAATTAAATTTTCACTTATTAATAATTAAGCCTAATTTTGGATGTTCTACTAAGATGATTTATGCAAAACACAGAGGATTTTCAAAGAGCCTATTCAATAAATCAAACAAGATTAACAGACAGGATTTATTAAAAGTTTCGAATAACGACTTAGAGAGACCAGCCTTTAATAGATATCCAATTTTAGGAAAGATCAAAAGTTACTTGCAAAATTTAGATAATATTTACTTTGCAAATATGACAGGTTCGGGTTCGACTATAATTGGTTATTTTTTAACCAAAAATGCGGCAATAAAAGCTAAAATTAAATTAAAAAATAAATATAAAAACTATTGGTGTATTTACTCTAAAACTATATAAAGCTTTTTTTTTGTGTTATACGAAAAACATCTTGGGGTGTAGCCAAGTGGTAAGGCAGCGGTTTTTGGTACCGCCATTCCTAGGTTCGAATCCTAGCACCCCAGCCATTTATGAAAGCTTTACTTAAAAAAATTTTTCAAAACAAAAAAATTTCAAGCGATAAAGATCTTAAATTTCTAGATTTAAAAAATAATAAGGGAGTAAATAAAATATTTAGTACAATAAATAACTACAATGAAACTAGCGAGATTAGATATGTTGGTGGTTGTGTAAGAAAAATTTTAAATGATGAAAAAACAGATGATATCGATCTTGCAACTAATTTAACTCCTGATCAGGTTAAGCAATGCTTAGATAAAAACCAAATAAAGTTTTTTGAAACGGGAATTGAACATGGCACAATCACAGCGGTGATTAATGATCAAAATTTTGAAATTACAACATTAAGAAAAGATGTTAAAACAGATGGAAGGCATGCTGTCGTAGAATATACAACCAATTGGAAGGAAGATTCATTAAGGAGAGATTTTTCAATAAATTCAATATATTCAGATTTAGACGGGAATTTGTATGATCCAAATTTTGGTCATAAAGATTTAAATGTTGGAATAATTAAATTTATAGGTGATCCAGAAACTAGAATCAAAGAAGATTATTTAAGAATTATTAGATATTTAAGATTTTATACTGAATATAGCAAAATCGATCATGAAATTAATATTATAAAAATCATTAAAAAAAATATTGAGGGTTTAGGAAAAATATCAAAAGAAAGACAATTCAATGAATTAAAAAAAATTCTCAAATTAGATAACTTTTTAAAGTTATTTAAAAATAAAATTTGTGAATTATTTTCGTTAATTTTCCCTCAACTAAAAAATTTTAAAAAATTGAGTAAGTTATCAAAACCCCTAGAAAAGATATTAAAAAATAAAAGTTTATATTTTGTAATTTCTTTTCTTGTAATCGATGAAACCGACAATTCTGACTATTTTGTATATAAATATAATTTATCCAATGAGTTAAAAGATAAAATTAATTTTCTAAAAAATAATTCGCTCAATAAAGATAGCAATAAAATTTTTAACAAGAAAGATTTACAAAAAATATTTTATTATCAGGGTAAATCTAGCACAATTGATTTAATTGATTTCAATTTGTTATATTTTAAACAAAGTAAAAAACTTTCAGAATTAAAAACTTACTTTGAAAAATTAGATAAACCAGAATTTCCAATAAAAGCTCAGTTATTAATAAATGATTATGGATTAAAGGAGGGAAAAGAATTGGGTCAAAAATTAAAAAATTTAGAAATGAAATGGATTGAAAATAATTTTAATTTATCAAAAAAAGATATGGAAAAAGTTTTATCAAATTAAACGTATTTTACGTCTACTATTTCAAAATTTTTTGTCCCTGCTGGTGTATTTATCTCTACAAGATCACCTTTATTTTTACCTATGAGACCTTTTCCTATTGGTGATTGAAAATAAAGAAGCTTTTCTTTTAGATCTGCCTCGTCTTTACCAACAATTTTGTAATTTATTTTTTCATTTGTATCTAAATTTTGAAGGTAGACTGTCGATCCAAATATCACTTTTCCATCATTACTAATCTTGGTGATATCAATTACATTTGCTCTCGCAATTAAATCCTCAACTTCTTGAATTCTTCCCTCGTTATGTGATTGCTGTTCTTTTGCAGCATGATATTCTGCATTTTCTTTCAAATCTCCATGTGATCTTGCTTCAGCAATGGCTGCAACAATTTCAGGTCTCTTTTTTTCTTTTAAAAAAATTAATTCACTTTTTAATTTTTCTAATCCTTCAGTAGTAATTGGTTCTTTATTCATAATTTACCATTTAGCTATTGGTGGTAATGACATGAGTATAGCTTCAACATTTCCACCAGTTTGTAAACCAAATTTTGTACCCCGATCATGTAATAAATTAAATTCAACATATCTACCTCTTTTTTTGTATTGGATTTCTTTATCTTTAATTGTCCATTTTAATTTATTTTTTTTCTCAATTATCTCATTAGAAATGTTTTTAAAACTTATTCCTACTTCTCTTACAAAAGAAAAATCTTTTTCCCAATTATTTTTTTTATAATCAAAAAAAATTCCACCAATACCCCTTGGCTCTTTCCTATGCGGTAAATAAAAATATTCATCACACCACTTTTTATATTTATTATAATAATTTTTGTTGTGTTTATCGCATGATTTTTTTATTTCTGAATGAAACCAATTTTCTAATTTCTTATCTTTCATACAAGGTGTAACATCCATTCCACCTCCAAACCAACCAAATGAAGTAACTATATACCTCGTATTAAAATGCATTGCAGGTACATGAGGATTTTTCATATGCATAACAACAGATATTCCAGATGCCCAAAACTTAGAACTCTTTTTAGTGCCTGGAACTTTATTTTTAAATTCATTTGAAAATTTTCCATAAACTTCTGAAAAATTTACTCCTACTTTGTCAAAAATTTTACCATTTTCTAAAATTCTGTATTGTCCGCCACCTTCATCATTACTTTTACTTCTATTCCAATTTGTAATTTTAAATTTGTTTTTATTGCCTTCTTTTTCCTCTATTTCTCTACAAAGTACTTCCTGCAAAGTTTTAAACCAATTTTTTGCTAATTTCTTTTTTATGTATTGATCCATTTAACCTAACTGTCTTATAAATTCTGAAGCTCCTATGGCTACTGATATTGCAATGTTTAACGATCTTTTATTTTTTAGCATTGGTATCTTAATTCTTTCATTTACCTTAGAATGTACATCGTCTGGAACACCTGCACTTTCTCTGCCAAAGAGCAATACATCATTATGCTTAAATTTAAACTTTGTATAAAGTTTACTGGCTTTTGTCGTCATTAAAACTACTCTATTTTTACTATTTTCATCAAAGAATTCTTTTGGGCTCTTGTAAAATTTAATTTCACTGTAATCTAAATAATCCATAACAACTCTCTTGAACCTTTTATCACTAAATAAAAACCCACAAGGTTCAATGATTTCTAAACTAGCCCCCAAGCAAGAACAAGTTCGAATAATTGAAGCTGTATTTTGAGGAATATCTGGCTGATATAGAGCTACTTTTGGACCGTGTTTTAAAGGTTTCTGTGTCATTGTTACCATAGAAATATCTCTTTTTTATTATATGAAATCATATATTACCAAAGATATAAAATATTAAAGATGTCAGACCAAAAAGACGAAAAAAAGACCAACAGAAGAGATTTCTTGTTTACCGCTACAGCCGCTGCTGGTGTAGTTGGGGTAGGTGCTGCTGTTTGGCCACTAGTCGATCAAATGAACCCAGATGCCTCTGTAAAAGCGTTAGCAAGCACAGAAGTAGATGTGAGTTCAATGCAACCTGGACAGTCTTTAACAGTACTTTGGAGAGGTAAACCAGTTTTTATTAAAAGAAGAACTGAAGATGAAATTAAAAAAGCGAGAACAGTTGATATTAATGATCTTAAACATCCTGAAAAAGATGAAGATAGAGCAAAAAATCCTGAATGGTTAGTGATGCTTGGGATTTGTACTCATCTAGGATGTGTTCCATTAACAGATAAAGGTGATTATGATGGTTGGTTTTGTCCTTGCCATGGTTCTCATTATGATACATCTGGCAGAATTAGAAAAGGACCAGCTCCAACTAATATGGAGATACCTAAATACGAATTTGTAAATACTAACACGATTAAAATTGGATAAAAAATATGAGTGATCACGAATACACACCTAGTTCAAAATTTGGTAAATGGTTTAATGATAGATTGCCTTTGCTTACATTGGCAAATCACTTAACAGATTACCCTACACCAAAAAATTTAAATTACTGGTGGACTTTTGGTGGGATATTAACTTTTTGCTTAATTACTCAAATAGTTACAGGATTAGTTTTGGCTATGCACTACATTGCTCATGCAGATATGGCATTCAGCAGTGTCGAACATATAATGAGAGATGTGAATTATGGATGGTTGTTAAGATATGTTCACGCAAATGGTGCTTCTATGTTTTTCCTTGCAGTTTATATTCATATTTTTAGATCTTTATTTTATGGATCATATAAATCTCCTAGAGAAATAATTTGGATACTTGGAATTATAATTTATTTGCTAATGATGGCAGCTGCTTTTATGGGATATGTTCTTCCTTGGGGACAAATGAGTTTTTGGGGAGCAACAGTAATAACCAATTTATTTAGTGCAATTCCACTTGTGGGAGAGAGTATAACAACTTGGTTGTGGGGTGGTTACTCAGTTGATAATCCAACTCTGACAAGATTTTTTACTCTTCATTACTTGATACCGTTTTTAATACTAGGGCTTGTAGTACTTCACATATGGGCATTACATGTTCCTGGAAATAACAATCCAGTTGGTATTGATATTAAAAAGCCTTCTAAAGATACAGTTCCTTTTCATCCATACATCGTAATTAAAGATGCTTTTGCGTTGTTAATGTTTTGTATTGTTTTTGCGTTGTTTGTATTTTATCAGCCAAATATTTTAGGACATGCTGATAATTATATCGAGGCGGATCCACTTGTAACTCCTGCTCATATAGTTCCTGAGTGGTACTTATTACCTTTTTATGCGATCTTAAGATCGGTTCCTGATAAACTTATGGGTGTTGTTGCTATGTTATCAGCTATTTTAATTTTAGCTGCTTTACCATGGTTGGATACCTCAAAAGTTAGATCAGCAGTTTTCAGACCATTATTTAGACAGTTCTACTGGATCTTGGTAGCTGATGTTTTAATTCTAGGATATGTAGGAGCGATGCCTGCTGAAGGATTGTACTTGTTAATTGCAAGAGTTGCTACAGCATATTATTTTGCGCATTTTTTAATTATTCTTCCAGTTTTAGGATGGAAAGAAAAAACTACCCCGTTGCCTTTGAGTATTACCGAACCAGTTTTAGGAGGTTCGCCAAATTTAGCTGCAGCAAGGAGTGATGAAAAAATTGAAAAAACAATAAAGTGAGTAAGTTAAAAAACATTTTATTTGTATTCATATTCTCTATTATCGTACTAAATTCATCTAACTCTGCTGAAAAATCACCTCCTTTTTTAGAGACTAAATGGACTTTCAAAGGTCTCTTTGGAAAATTTGATAGAGCATCACTTCAAAGGGGTTATCAAGTATATACAGAAGTATGTGCATCTTGCCATTCTATGAAATATTTAACCTATAGAAATTTAGCGGAGAAGGGTGGACCAGAATTTTCTGAAGCAGAGGCCAAAGCAATAGCTGCAAGTTTTGAGGTAACAGATGGCCCGGACAGCACTGGAGAAATGTTTGTAAGACCAGCCAAATTATCTGATAAATTTGTGATGCCATATGCGAATGAGCAAGAAGCAAAAGCTGCTAATGGTGGTGCTTATCCACCAGACATGTCTGTTCTAGTTAAGGCGAGAAAAGGTGGAGCAGATTATATTTATTCTTTATTGCTAGGATACTCTGAACCTCCAGAGGGCGTAGAACTTGATGATGGTGTTTATTACAATAAGTATATGTATGGTAATAAAATTAAAATGCCAGCTCCTTTATCTGATGACTTAATTGAGTATACAGATGGAACAAAGGCTACAGCTGAGCAAATGTCTAAAGATGTTACTAATTTTCTGATGTGGTCAGCAGAACCACATTTAGAGCAAAGACATAAAACAGGATTTAGAGTTATAGCTTATTTGATAATATTGACTGTATTAGTTTACTTTACAATGAAGAAGATATGGTCACGTGTTGAACCTAAAGTTTAGAACATCTCCATCTTTAACGATATAATCTTTACCTTCTAATCTCATTTTGCCGTTTTCTCTTGATTTTAACCAACCACCACTACTAACGAAATCTTGATAAGACACAGTTTCTGCTCTTATAAAACCTTTTTCAAAATCTGTATGAATTATACCTGCTGCTTGAGGTGCCATGCAATTTTTGTTAATCGTCCAAGCTCTTGTCTCCTCAATTCCTGAAGTAAAAAACGTCTCTAAAGATAATAGGTCATATCCTTTTTTAATTAATAAATTTAATCCAGTATCATTTACATTGATCATTTTCATGTAGTTTTTTCTTTCTTCATTTTCTAGTTCATTTAATTGATTTTCTATTTCAGCTGAAATAGTTAGAGTGTTTTTAGAACCATATTTTTCAATAAAACTTTTTGTATAATCATTGCCTTTATCAATGCTATTTTCATCAACATTACAAACATACAGTTTAGGCTTTATTGACAATAGTCCTGACAATCTAACATCTTTTTTATCAAATTCATCGTATAATTTATTTATATCATTGTTATCATTAATTAAATTCTGGGCTCTTTCTAGAATTTGGTTTTGATTTTCATCATTATTTTTTTTATTTTTCTTATCTAGTCTTTTTTGAATAGATTCCAAATCTGCTAAAGACATTTCCGTTTCAATTATTTCTAAATCTCTAATTGGATCAACTGTTGGATTTACATTTTGAATATCATCTGAGTCAAAACATCTAATTAAATGAATAACAGCATCCACTTCTCTTATATGGGATAAGAATTTGTTACCCAATCCTTCACCTTTAGAGGCTCCTTCTACTAATCCTGCTATATCAACAAAAGATATTGTAGTATTTATTTTTTTTTTTGAATTTGAAATTTTAACCAATTCATCTAACCTATAATCTGGCACAGGAACTACACCTATATTTGGATCTATCGTACAAAAAGGAAAATTTGCTGCTTGAGCTTTACTTGAATTTGTAAGTGCATTAAATAAAGTAGATTTACCAACATTTGGTAAACCAACTATACCACACTTAAAACCCATTTAATTGTTGTTAACTTTGCTTGAGAATAAATCTAATTTTTTATCAATCAAAATAGCAATAGAGTCGATTATATTGTGAGTAATTTTTTCTAAGTGTTCTTGTTCATCATCAGAAAAATCATTTAAAACAAAATCTGATACAGACATTTTATTCTCTGGCTTTCCAATTCCAATCCTCACTCTTGAATAGTCTTTTCCAATAAATTTATCGATTGAAGCAACTCCATTGTGACCTGCACTCGATCCACCAAATTTTGCTTTTATTTTTCCGAACTCTACATCTAGATCATCATGAAAAACAATGACATCTTCTGCATCTATTTTGAAATATTCAAGTAATTCTCTGATACATATCCCTGAGTTATTCATGAAAGTCAGAGGTTTGATAGCATAAATTTTCTTTTCCCCAATATTACCTGTTGTAAGTAAACCCTTAAATTTTGGCTTTTGCTTTGAAAGACCAAATTTTTGATTTATGGCGTCTACAACTTTAAAACCTATATTATGTCTATTATTATGACTGTTTGGGGTTGGATTGCCCAAACCTACGAGTAACAACATTTTATTTTATTATTATTTTCACAGATTATTATTTTTTCTCTGCTGGAGCTTTTCCTTCTTCTTTTCCTTTATCACCATCTGCAGCTTTTTCTGCACCTTCTTCAGGTTTAGCGTCTCCATCCGCAGCTGCCTCCGCACCTTCTCCACCTTCTCCCTCAGCTTCTGCTGGTTTTTCAGGCTCTTTAACAACCGTTGGTGCTGCTACAGTCGCGATTACAAAGTCTCTTCCTTGAATTGTAGGTGTTACATTTTCAGGTAAATTTATAAAAGATATTTTAATACTTGCTCCAATATCTAAGTTATTTAGATCTACAACTAACTCTGTTGGTATGTTTTCTGTAGGACATCTTAATTCAACTTTACGTCTTACAATATTCAAAACCCCACCTCTTTTTAATCCTGGTGACAATTCGTGGTTTATAAATTTAACTGGAATTTCTAAAATTACTTTTGCACCTTTAACAATTCTTAAAAAATCTAAGTGTATAGGCTCATCTGTAACCGTATCAAAATCAATAACCCTTGGTAAAACTTTTTGTTCTTTTCCATCAATATTTATTGAAATTATATTTGATAAAATATTTTCTTTATTTAATAAATTTTTTACTTCCTTAACAGAAACAGAGATTTTTTGATTTGGTTCTTCCCCTCCATAAATTATTC
>CACGFJ010000012.1 GCA_902572225.1 uncultured Pelagibacteraceae bacterium
AAATCAAAAATGCCGCAAACAAAGCTTTAAATTTTTTTGCTATAACAATTCCATTAATTACAATATTTGCGGTATTTAAACTAACTATATGAAATCTTATAATATTATAGATCATGAATACGATGTCGTTGTCCTTGGTGCTGGAGGTTCTGGCCTAAGAGCTGCGGTTGGCTTAAGTGAAGCTGGATTAAAAACTGCATGCATTTCTAAAGTCTTCCCAACCAGAAGTCATACATCAGCTGCCCAAGGTGGAATTTCAGCAGCCCTTGGAAACATGGGAGAAGACGATTGGCGTTGGCATATGTACGATACTGTAAAAGGAGCAGATTGGTTAGGCGATCAAGATAGTATTGAATATTTATGTAAGGAAGCTCCGAAAGCGGTACTAGAATTAGAAAAGTATGGCGTTCCTTTTAGTAGAACAGAAGACGGAAAAATCTATCAAAGACCATTTGGAGGAATGACAAAAAATTATGGAAATGGAATTGTACAAAGAACTTGTGCTGCAGCAGACAGAACTGGTCATGCAATTCTCCATACATTGTATGGTCAAGCACTTAAACATAATACAGAATTTTTTATTGAATATTTTGCATTAGACTTAATTATGAAAGATGGGCAATGCAAAGGTTTAATTGCTTGGAATTTAAATGATGGAACAATTCATCGTTTTAGATCTCACATAACAATTATAGCCACAGGGGGATACGGGAAAGTGTATTACTCAGCAACATCCGCACATACTTGTACTGGTGATGGTAATGCAATGGTATTAAGAGCTGGATTACCTCTTCAAGATATGGAGTTTGTACAATTTCATCCAACAGGAATATATGGACATGGAACACTTATTTCTGAAGGTGTAAGGGGTGAAGGTGGATATTTGGTAAACTCTAAAGGTGAGAGATTTATGGAGAGATATGCTCCTAACGCTAAAGATCTTGCATCAAGAGATGTAGTTAGCAGATCAATGTCAATTGAAATCAATGAGGGAAGAGGTGTTGGTAAAGATCAAGACCATGTTCATTTATATTTAAGTCATTTAGATAAAAAAGTTATTGAAGATAGATTGCCAGGCATTACTGAGGCAGCAAGATTATTTGCAAATGTAGATGTAACCAAAGAACCGATACCAGTTGTTCCAACAGTTCATTATAATATGGGTGGTATACCAACAAATTATAAAGCTGAAGTTTTAACAGTAAACGGATCTCAAAAAACAGTCCCAGGTTTGATGGCGATTGGTGAGGCCGCGTGCGTATCTGTGCATGGAGCAAATAGATTAGGTTCAAATTCACTTATTGACTTGGTTGTTTTTGGAAGAGCAGCAGCAAAGAGAGCAGCGGAATTGGTAAAACCTGGAACTCCTCACGAAGAAGTTAGTGAAACCGAAACTGAAAAATGTCTAAATAGATTTGATAAACTAAGGTATGCAGAGGGAGATAATGGAACTGCTGAACTTAGACTGGCGATGCAAAAAACAATGCAGTCTAAATGCGCTGTATTTAGAACTGAAAAGAATCTTAAAGAGGGTGTAGATGAGATCAGAAAAACATATGACGGAATGGAATCGATTTCTGTTAAAGATAAATCGTTGGTATTCAATACTGATTTAGTTGAGACTTTAGAATTTGATAATTTAATTAGACAAGCGATAACAACTGTAGATTCTGCATATCACAGAAAAGAAAGCAGAGGAGCTCATGCTCGTGAGGATTATCCGAAAAGAAATGATGAAAAATTTATGAAACATACACTATCTTGGTGTGATGGAAAAAATACTAAAATTGAATACAGAGATGTACATACTTCAACATTAACAAATGAAGTCCAATATTTTCCTCCACAAGAAAGAGTGTATTAATGGTTCAATTAAATTTACCACAAAACTCAAAAGTTAATAAAGGTAAATATTTTAAAGACAAAACCGGTTCAAAGAATATCAGAAAAGTAAATGTTTATAGATGGGATCCATCTACTGGAGAGAACCCAAGAATAGACACATATGAAGTAGATATGGATAATTGTCCATCTAAAGTTTTAGACATACTAAATAAAATTAAAAACGAAATTGATCCAACACTTGCATATAGAAGATCTTGTGCGCATGGAGTTTGTGGTTCTTGTGCAATGAATATGGGTGGAAAAAATGGTCTTGCATGTACTAAACCACATGCAGAAATTAAGGGAGATATAGATATATACCCTTTGCCTCACTTAAAAGTAAAAAAAGATTTAATAGGAGACTTAAGTGGATTATATAAACAATACCAATCCATTGAACCTTGGTTAAAAAATAATTCAAAAAGTGAAACAACAGAAATTCATCAATCTCCAGAAGATAGAGCTAAACTTGATGGAGCTTATGAATGTATAATGTGTGCTTGTTGTTCTACTTCATGCCCTAGTTATTGGTGGAATGGCGATAAGTATTTAGGTCCTGCAGTTTTATTACAAGCTTATAGATGGATAATGGATAGCAGAGACGAAGATAGAAAGGAAAGACTTCAAAAGGTTGCAGATGAACTTAAGCTTTATAGATGCCATACGATTTTGAACTGCACTAACGCATGTCCAAAAGGATTAAATCCAGCAAAAGCTATTGCTGAGATAAAGAAAATGCTTGCAACCACATAATTACTTATTTAAATACATCCATGAATTTAATTGAGCATTTTATCGATGGTAAAATTATTTCAGGTACATCTGATAGAAAAGGAAAAGTATTTAATCCTGCTATAGGCAAACAAGAGTCTGAGGTTAGACTTGGTACAAAACAAGATCTTGATTTAGCAGTACAAAAAGCAAAAAAAGCATTTGAAACATGGTCAAATGTAACTCCAATACAAAGAGCTAGAATAATATTTAAATACAAAGAAATAATTGAAAAAAATTCTGACTTGCTAGCTAAAATGATTGTATCAGAGCATGGAAAAGTTTATGAAGATGCCAAAGGTTCTCTCACAAGAGGATTAGAGGTAGTTGAATTTGCATGTGGAATTCCACAAATGCTAAAAGGTGACTTTACAGAAAATGTAGGCACAAACATTGATAGCTGGTCAGTGAGACAGCCAATAGGTGTATGTGCAGGTATTACACCATTTAATTTTCCTGCAATGGTTCCAATGTGGATGTTTCCAATGGCAATAGCTTGCGGAAATACATTTGTATTAAAACCTTCTGAAAAAGATCCATCTTGTCCATTAAAACTTGCAGAGCTATTTAGTGAAGCTGGTTTACCAGATGGGGTATTGAATGTTGTTAATGGAGATAAAGAAGTTGTAGATGCAATTTTGGAACACAAAGATATATCCGCAGTAAGTTTTGTTGGATCAACCCCTATTGCTAAATACATTTATGAAAATGCAGCCAAAAATGAAAAACGTGTTCAAGCTCTTGGAGGAGCTAAAAATCATTGTGTTGTCATGCCAGATTGTGATTTAGATCAAGCAGTAAACGGTCTAATGGGTGCAGCATATGGGTCTGCAGGAGAAAGATGTATGGCTCAATCTGTTGCTGTTGCTGTTGGAAATGTAGGTGACAAACTAGTTGATGAATTGTCTAAAAAAGTGGAAGCTTTAAAAATTGGACCAGGCATGGATAAGAATTCTGAAATGGGTCCTTTAGTAACAAAAGAGCATCTTGAAAGAGTAAGAGGTTATGTTGATTTAGGTATTAAAGAAGGAGCAGACCTTGTGGTTGATGGAAGAGATATCAAACTTCAAGGTTATGAAGACGGTTATTATATTGGTGGTTGCTTATTTGATAATGTTAAAAAGGATATGAGAATTTATAAAGAGGAGATATTTGGACCTGTATTATCTGTTGTCAGAGCTAAAGATTTTAACGAAGCATTAAATTTAATTAATGACCATGAGTTTGGTAATGGAACAAGTATTTACACAAGAGATGGAGATGCAGGAAGAACATTTGCAAATCAAATTAAAGTAGGAATGGTTGGAATTAATATCCCTATCCCTGTGCCAGTTGCTTTTCATAGTTTTGGTGGATGGAAGAGATCATTATTTGGAGATCAACATATGCACGGGCCAGAAGGAGTTAGATTTTATACTAAATTAAAAACAATTACCTCAAGATGGCCTTCAGGTCTTAGATCAGATCCTGAATTTATAATGCCAACAATGAAATAGTAAAATGTCAAAAATATCATTAATAGGAGCTGGACAAATAGGTGGAACTTTAGCACATTTAATTGGATTAAAGGAGCTTGTTGATGAAGTAGTACTATTTGATGTAGCAAGTGGAATTGCTAAAGGTAAAGCATTAGATATTGCACAGTCTTCATCTGTTGATGGATTTAATGTAAAATTTTCAGGTACTGATAATTATGAAGATATAAAAAATTCAGATGTAATCATTATTACAGCTGGTGTTCCAAGAAAACCAGGAATGAGTAGAGATGATTTATTAGGAATAAATTTAAAAATTATAAAACAGGTTGCTGAAGGTATAAAGCAGCATGCACCAAATGCCTTTGTTATATGTATTACAAATCCATTAGATGTAATGGTCATGGCTTTTCAAAAATTTTCTGGACTATCGCCTGACAAAGTTGTTGGAATGGCCGGAATATTAGACACATCAAGATTTAAACTATTTTTATCTTTAGAGTTAAATGTGCCTGTTAGAGAAATTGAGGCAATGGTAATGGGAGGTCATGGAGATACTATGGTTCCTCTACCAAGATTTACAAAAGTTTCAGGAAAACCATTATTAGATTTAGTTAAAGAAGGAAAAATTTCAAAAGATAAATTGGAAAGTATAAATCAAAGAACTAGAGATGGAGGTGCTGAAATTGTTAAATATTTAGAAAAAGGTTCAGCATTTTATGCACCGGCAGCTTCAGGTGTTGAAATGGCAGAAGCATACTTAAAAGATAGCAAAAAAATGCTCCCTTGTGCTGCTCATTTAAATGGACAATATGGAATAAGCAATATTTACGCTGGAGTGCCAGTAATTGTTGGAAAGAATGGTATAGAAAAAATTGAAGAAATTGAGCTAGATGAAAATGAAAAATCTGAGTTTAATAACTCAGTAGATGCTGTAAAAAAATTATGGGAAGCTGCATCCAAAATTGATCCTAGTTTAAATAACTAGTTAATGAATATTCACGAACACCAAGCAAAGAATATACTTAGAAAATATGGAGCTAAAGTTCCGGATGGAGTTTATGCTCTAGATGTAAATGAATTATTGGAAAAATCTAAAAACCTTAAAACTGATAAATATGTATTGAAAGCACAAATTCATGCTGGAGGCAGAGGTAAAGCTGGTGGAGTTAAAATAGTAAATGATTTAAAAAGTCTTGAAACAGAAGCGAAATCTTTGCTTGGAAAAAAATTAATCACTCATCAGACAGGACCTAGCGGAAGAATTGTTAAAAGATTATATGTCGAAGTTTCATCTAACATTGATAAAGAATTTTATTTGTCTTGCGTTGTAGATCGTGCAAGTTCAAAGATAGCTTTTATCTCAAGTGATCAAGGGGGTATGGATATAGAAGAAGTCGCAATGAAATCTCCTGAGAAAATTTTAACAACAAAAGTAGATTTAGATAAGGAAATATCTGATGAAAATTGTAATAAAATAATAAGTATTTTTAATTTAGATGAAGAAACAAAAGAACAAGGAATTAGTCTAATCAAGTCCATATACAAATTATTTAATCCTTTAATTTTAACAAAAGAAAAAGAGTTGATTTGTTTAGATGCAAAAATGAATTTTGACGGAAATGCTTTATTCAGACATCCAGAACTAATTGAGTTGAGAGACCTCAATGAAGAAGAGGAAACAGAGATAGAAGCTAGCAAGCATGATTTAGCATATATTAAACTTGATGGAACAATTGGATGTATGGTTAATGGAGCTGGGCTTGCAATGGCAACTATGGACATAATTAAATTATATGGAAAGGAGCCAGCAAATTTTTTAGATGTTGGTGGTGGAGCGTCTAAAGAAAAAGTGGCGGCTGCTTTTAAAATAATTTTATCAGATAAAAATGTTAAAGGAATATTGATTAATATTTTTGGCGGAATAATGAGATGTGATGTTCTTGCCCAAGGTGTAGTGGATGCAGCAAAAGAAATAAAAATGAATGTTCCTTTAGTTGTAAGATTGGCCGGAACAAATTTTGAAGAGGGAAAAAAAATACTTGATAATTCAGGTCTTGAGTTAATTTCTGCTTCTGATTTATCAGATGCTGCTAAAAAAATTGTAGAGGCTATTAAATAAATGTCAGTTTTAGTTAATAAAAACACGAAGTTAATTTGCCAGGGTTTTACAGGTAGTCATGGAACTTTTCATTCGGAGCAAGCAATTAAATATGGAACAAATTTAGTCGGAGGGGTCACACCAAAAAAAGGTGGTCAAACTCATCTAGATAGACCAGTATTTAATACAGTAAAAGAAGCAGTCGATAAAACTGGTGCCAACGCAACTATGATTTATGTTCCTGCGAAATTTGCATCTGCTGCAATCATAGAAGCCATTGAAGCTAATTTAGAATTAATTGTTTGTATTACCGAGGGAATACCAGTTCTTGATATGATTAAGGTCAAAAAAAAGTTACTTAATTCAAAATCAAGATTAATCGGTCCCAATTGCCCAGGGATAATTACTCCTGATGAATGCAAGATCGGAATAATGCCAGGAAATATCCATAAAAAGGGTTCTGTTGGTATTGTATCAAGATCTGGAACTTTGACCTACGAGGCTGTCGCACAGACTACAGAGAATGATTTGGGCCAATCAACATGTATAGGTATAGGTGGTGATCCAATCAATGGCACAAATTTTATTGATTGTTTAGATTTATTTTTAAAAGATGAGGAAACTAAATCAATTTTAATGATTGGTGAAATAGGAGGATCAGCTGAAGAAGAAGCAGCTGAATTTGTAAAAAATCATGACATAAAAAAACCCATGGTTGGTTTTATTGCAGGAGTTACAGCACCACCGGGTAGAAGAATGGGACATGCAGGGGCCATAATATCAGGTGGTAAAGGTGGGGCTAAAGATAAGATCAAAAAAATGGAAGATTGTGGCATAGAAGTAGCCACATCCCCTTCAGAAATTGGAAAAACATTGTTAAATAAATTGTCCAATTGAAAACAAAATTTAGTATTATAATAAAATAAAATGAGTTCTCCAAAAAATCTGGAATATAAAAAAACATCATTTCTAAATAAGGCCAATAGTGCATTTATTGAGGAAATGTACGTAAAATTTATAAATAAAGATCCATCTCTCTCTGAAAGTTGGATTGAATATTTCTTAAGTGTAGATGAGGATATGAAGATATTAGTCGACGAGATAAATGGACCGTCGTGGAAACCTTTTTCAAAAAAAATTAATATTGAGGATGTCGAGAAAACAGCTAAAGAAAACGAAAAAAACAAAGATAACTCTAGCAAGTTTAATTTCCAAGTAATTGCAAATTCAAATAAAAATTCAATAAGTGCTGTAGCCTTAATAAGAGCTTATCGGCTAAGGGGACATCTATTATCAAAATTAGATCCTTTAGAATTGATGAAGTCAGAATATTTAGACGAATTACATCCTGAGTACTATGGTTTTAAAAAAGAAGATTATGACAAAGAAATTTTTCTAAACGGAATAATAAATAAAAAAAGTGCAAATATTAGAGAAATACTTAAGTTTTTAAAAAAAACTTATTGTGGTCCCATAGGTTATGAATACATGCATATTTCAAATCCAACTGAGAGAATGTGGTTTAGAGATAGAGTTGAAAAAGACGAGAATGCACTCAAGTTTACAAAAAATGGAAAGCAAGCAATTTTAAATAAATTAATACAAGCAGAGGGCTTTGAAAAATTTTTAAACACAAAATATGTTGGTACTAAAAGATTTGGTTTAGATGGCGGAGAAAGTCTAATACCTGCTCTTGAGCAAATTATAAAAATTGGAGGACAATCTAAAATAAAAGAAGTTAAAATAGGAATGTCACATAGAGGAAGACTAAATGTTTTAGCAAACGTTTTACAAAAATCTTATAAAAGAATTTTTAATGAATTTGCTGGTGAAATGGATGGATCAGAAGATGGTGCTGGAGATGTAAAATACCATTTAGGAGCCTCATCTGATAGAGAATTTGATGGAAATCCTGTACACGTAAGTTTAACAGATAATCCTTCACACTTAGAGGCGGTTAATCCTGTTGTTCTTGGACAAACCAGAGCTAAACAATTTTTCCATAAAGACAAACAGAGAAATAAAGTTATACCAATATTAATTCACGGCGATGCTGCATTTGCAGGACAAGGAATAGTAGCAGAGTGCTTTGCAATGTCTGGACTTCCTGGTCATAACACTGGAGGGACAATCCATATTATTGTTAACAACCAAATTGGATTTACAACAAGTCCTAGATTTGCGCGATCTTCCCCTTATCCTTCTGACGTAGGTAAAATGGTTGATGCACCAATCATCCATGTTAATGGAGATGATCCTGAGGCAGTTGTTTACGCAACTAGAATAGCAACTGAGTTTAGATTAAAATTTAATAGAGATGTTGTGATTGATTTAATATGTTACAGAAGATTTGGACATAATGAGGGAGATGAGCCTTCTTTCACCCAACCACTTATGTACAAAAAAATTAGATCTCATCCATCTACAATTAAAATTTATGGTGAAAAGCTTGTAAATGAAGGACTTTTTACGAAACAAGATTTAGATCAACAAATTATTGATTTTAAAAATTTATTAGATGATCAATTTAAAAATGCGAAAGATTATAAACCTAAAATTAGATGGTTTGAGGGGACTTGGTCGAGATATAAACCCGAAAGAGGTAAAGATAAAAGAGGTGTAACTGGATCAGATTTGAAAATTTTAAATAAAATTTCTGACAGAATACATGTTTTTCCAACTGATAAAAATATTCACAAAACCATAACAAAAATTATGGAAAATAGAAAAAAAAGTATTAATGAAGGCTCAGGAATTGATTGGGCAACAGCTGAGTCTTTAGCATTTGGTTCATTATTAGTTGAAGGTTATCCAGTAAGGTTAGTAGGTCAGGATTCTGGTAGAGGCACTTTTAGTCAAAGACACTCAGTTTTAAGAAATCAAATTGATAATTCAAGGTACATACCTTTAAACAATATATCTAGTAACCAAAAAAATTTTGAAATTGTAGATAGTTTTTTATCTGAACTTGCAGTTTTAGGATTTGAATATGGATACAGTTTAGTAGAACCGAATACATTGACAATTTGGGAAGCTCAATTTGGAGATTTTGCAAATGGTGCTCAAGTAATTATTGATCAATTTATATCATCTGGTGAAAGAAAGTGGAAAAGAGCATCAGGACTGGTTATGTTATTACCCCATGGTTATGAAGGACAAGGTCCAGAGCACTCCTCTGCAAGATTAGAGAGATTTTTACAATTATGTGCAAATGATAATTTACAAGTTATGAATTGTACTACACCTGCAAATTATTTTCATGCTTTAAGAAGACAGATGCACCGTGATTTTAGAAAACCTCTAATTATAATGACGCCTAAGTCACTTTTAAGAAATAAATATTGTGTATCAAATTTGGAAGATTTTAGTAAACAAAATTCTTTCCATAGAGTGCTATGGGATCATGCTAGAGATACTAAGCAAAAAGGTTTTATTAAGTTAAAAGAAGATAAAAAAATTAGAAAAGTAATATTATGCTCTGGAAAAATTTATTTTGATCTTCTCGCGGCAAGAGAGAAACTAAAAATCAATGATGTGATTTTGTATAGAATTGAACAACTATATCCATTCCCAGCGAAAAGTTTGGTTAAAGAGCTAAAACCATTTGCAAAAAATTCAAAATTTTATTGGTGTCAAGAGGAGCCTAAAAATATGGGTGCTTGGTTTGCTGTTAGAGATTATATACAATGGACATTAGAGACTATTAAGGCTAAAAACAGTGCAATTTCTTACATTGGAAGAAGTCCAGATGCCTCACCTGCTACAGGTTATGCAAGAAGACATAATTCTGAACAACAAGAAATTATAAATAAAGTATTTGAATAAATGAGTGAAAAAATATTAGTTCCAGTTTTGGGAGAAAGTATTACAGAGGCTACGGTCACGAAATGGTTAAAGAAAAAGGGTGATAACGTAGTTGCTGATGAAGCTGTAGTAGAATTAGAAACTGACAAAGTAAACTTAGAAGTTCCTGCACCTGCGAGTGGTGTTATATCAGAGATCAACTCAAAAGATGGTGATACAGTTGAAGTTGGAACTGTATTAGGAATGATCTCAGAAGGTAGTGCTCTTAAAGAAGAAAAGGAAGCTGAGCCGGTAAAAGGAAACGTTGAAAAAAATAATGTAATAAATTTAGAAATCGAAAAGAAAAAAGATACAAAAAAAACTCAAGAACCTTTATTACTTGATGAAGAACCATTGGTATTAACTGATGAAGTTGAAGAAACCAAGCCTATTAAACAAAATAAAACACTTTCTCCTGCTGTAAGAAAAATGGTTGTTGAAAATAAAATTAATTTAGATGAAGTAAAAGGGACAGGTAAAGATGGAAGAATTTTAAAAGGTGATTTAATAAGTTTAATGGGAGCTAACCCTCAACCTAATGAAAGAAAAATTCAATATGGTGAAGAAGAACGAATCAAAATGTCAAGACTAAGACAAACGATTGCTAAACGTTTAAAAGAGGCTCAAAACAATGCTGCTATGCTCACAACATTTAATGAGGTTGATATGTCAAATATAATCTCAATGAGAAAAGATAACCAGGAAGATTTTCAAGATAGTTATGGAATTAAACTTGGCTTCATGTCCTTTTTTGTGAAAGCTTGTATAGTAGGATTAAAATTATTTCCTGCAATAAATGCTGAAGTTGAAAATGATGAAATGGTTTACAAAAATTATTATAATGTGAGCTTTGCAGTAGGAACTGAAAAAGGATTAGTAGTTCCAGTATTAAAAAATGCCGATGAAATGTCTTTTGCGGACATTGAAAAAAACATAAAAGATCTGTCAGACAAAGCAAAAAATGGTAATCTTACTATAGAGGATCTTCAAGGTGGAACATTTACAATTAGCAATGGAGGTGTGTATGGATCAATGTTATCTACTCCTATTTTAAACCCTCCACAATCAGCAGTTCTTGGAATGCATAATATCGTTGAAAGACCTGTTGTTGTTGATGGTGAGATAAAGGCTAGACCAGTAATGTTTTTAGCATTGTCTTATGATCATAGAATAATTGATGGAAAAGAATCTGTAAGTTTTTTAAAAACCGTTAAAGAAAACTTAGAAGATCCAAGAAGGTTATTTTTAAATTTATAATATGTCAGAAAAATTTGATGTTACAGTAATCGGTGGTGGCCCTGGTGGATATGTTTGTGCAATTAGATTGTCTCAACTTGGACTTAAAACAGCATGCATAGAGTCTAGAGGATCTTTAGGTGGGACATGTTTAAATATTGGATGTATCCCATCAAAAAGTTTGCTTAATTTATCTGAAAAATTTCACAGTGCTAAAAATTTTGAAAAGATTGGAATCGAGACTGGAGAAATAAAACTCAACTTAGACAAAATGATGAAAAATAAAGATAAAGCCGTAACAGTTTTGACTAAAGGAGTTGAATTTTTATTCAAAAAAAACAAAGTCACTTATTTTAAAGGCAAAGGTTCATTTGAGAATGAAAAATCAATAAAAATTCAAGGCTCTGAAGGCACTAAAATAATTCAAACTGATAAAACAATAATCAGTACAGGATCTGAGCCAGTTTCATTGCCTGGAGTAGACTTTGATGAAGAAAGAATTCTTTCTTCAACTGGAGCCCTATCCATTCCCAAACTCCCCAATAAAATGATTGTTGTTGGTGGTGGATATATAGGATTGGAAATGGGATCTGTTTGGTCAAGACTTGGCACTGAAGTCACAGTCGTTGAATTTTTAGATCATATCACGCCTGGAATGGATCGAGATATTTCAAATGAATTTATGAAAATATTAAAGAAGCAAGGTATAAAATTTAACCTTAATACTAAAGTTGATAAAATAACTAAAAACTCTAATGGTGTGACAGTTGAGACTTCACAAAATGATGGCCAAAAAGTTAAGCATGATGTTGATGTCGTTTTAATTTCTGTAGGTAGAAGACCTTATACTAAAAACTTAAATTTAGACAAAGTTGGTGTAAAGTTAGATGAAAAAGGAAGAGTTAAAGTAAATAAAAATTTTGAAACAAATGTTAAAAATATTTATGCAATAGGTGATGTTATTGATGGCCCAATGTTAGCTCACAAAGCTGAAGAGGAAGGAATTGCAGTTGCAGAATTAATTGCAGGCCAATCAGGTCATGTTAATTATGATATTATTCCTGGAGTTGTTTATACTTCTCCAGAGGTTGCTTATGTTGGCAAAAGCGAGGAGCAATTAAAAAAAGAAAACATAGGTTATAAAATTGGTAAATTTCCTTTTATGGCAAATTCAAGAGCCAAAGCAATTGATGAGCCAGAGGGTTTTGTAAAAATTTTGGCAGACCAATCAACTGATAAAGTGCTTGGTGTGCATATTATTGGTCCTCATGCAGGAGAAATGATAGCTGAGATGGCTGTCGCAATGGAATTTGGAGCTAGTTCCGAAGATATTGCAAGAACATGTCACGCACACCCAACATTTTCAGAAGCTATAAAAGAAGCAGCATTATCAGTAGATAAAAGACAAATTCACTCTTAATAATTATTTTTCTACATTTAATAAAGCAAATCTTTTAAATTTTTCTTCAAGTTTTATTTTATTATTATTTGCAAAGTCTTTTATTGCTTTTTCAACACTTTCAATTTTTGTAATACCTGCAAAATCATCACAAACAATTTTAGAATTATTTTTCATGTTGTCATAAAGTTTCTGTAAATCACTTAAAACTGTATCGTAACTATGTCCTCCATCTAAAAATACGAAATCAATTTCACTTAAAGGAACTTTTTCTAAAGTCACCCTTGTGTCTCCTTCTATTAGCTCAATATTTTGTGAAAATTTCTTTAAAAAATTTTGAACAGATATCTTTGAATTTAAATTTTCTTTTTTTATGAAATTATAATAGATAGTTTTAAGTGGATTCGAAAACTTTTGATTTTCAAGAAATTTAGGTTCGATCTCATCTACACTCGATGTTTTAGTAGATCCAAATAAATCTAATCCGTAATATCTAAAATCACTGCCAAAATTTGTCTTTAATAATTCACATATATTTCTTGATGTAACACCACAAAAAACACCAATTTCTAATACATTTTTTGGCTTATATTCCTCAACTAAACTCAAAAAATTATCCCCATAAGGTTTTTTTAAACCTGATTTTCTCCAGTAATAATTATATTTCATTTGATCTATTTATATATTTTTAAGATATAAAAAAACTAAAATTAAATATTTATGAAATATCCAGTTTTGTTGCCAAATATATTTGATTATCCTTTTACATATGAAAGTAATATTAAATTAAAAGCAGGAGATTATGTAAAAGTTCCATTTGGTAAGAAAAATATTATTGGTGTAATTTGGGATTTTTTTGAAGAAAAGAATAATAAGGAATTTAAATTAAAATCTATAATTGAAAAAATTGAAATTGAACCACTAAGTAAAAAGACAATGAATTTTCTAAAGTGGTTTTCTAATTACAATCTTGTACCCCTAGGAATGTGTTTAAAACTACATTTGATTAATGACGAAAATTTAAAAATAAAAAATGACAGCGATCTATTAAAATATGCTCTATCAAGCGAAAAAGAAAGTTATCAACTTTCTGAAGAGCAAGATAAGGCCTATAAAGACTTATCCAAAAATCATAGCAGTTTTAGAGTTCATTTACTTCAAGGTATAACCGGTTCAGGAAAAACAATAGTTTATTTTAAAGCTATTGAAAAAATTATAAATATAGGATTGCAAGCTCTAATTTTACTACCAGAAATAGGACTAACAAATGAATTTGAAAAAAAATTTAAATCTTATTTTGGATTTGAAGCTGCAGTTTGGCATTCAAAAGTCAGCCCAAAAAAAAGAAAAATAATATGGAATGGATTATCAGCAGGAAAAATTAAAGTAGTAATCGGAGCAAGATCATCCTTATTTCTGCCATTCAAAAAATTAGGTTTGATAACTGTGGATGAAGAGCACGATCAATCTTATAAACAAGATGAAGGAATTATCTATAATGCTAGAGATATGGCAATATCAAGAGCTAAACACGAAAATATTCCAATAAATTTAGTAACTGCAGTTCCATCAATCGAAACATATGAAAATATTAAAATTAAAAAATATAATTACTCAAGATTGCTTAATCGATATAAAGGCGCAAATTTACCCAAACACCATGTTATCGATCTTTATCAAAATCAACTAGCGACCAAAAGTTCTATATCTCTTAAAACTCTTGAAAAAGTAAAAGAACATTTAATTAAAAAAGATCAAGTTCTCTTTTTCATAAATAGAAGAGGTTTTGCACCCTATGTTTTATGTAAAAAATGTTTAAATGTTTTTACATGCCCAAGGTGTTCTATAAATTTAGTTTTTCACAAAAATAAAAAAATTCTTTTGTGTCATTACTGTGGATATAATTCAAAATTAAATAGAGATTGTAAAAAAGGAAATGTTTGTGAGTTTGTATTTAGTGGACCTGGTGTAGAAAAAATTGCAGAGGAAGTTAAAAACCTCTTTCCTAATAAAAAAACAATAATTTTTTCTAGCGACACAATGAATAAAGCATCTGGCAAAGATAAATTGAATAAAATTATATCTGGTGAAATAGATATTCTTGTAGGTACTCAATTAATATCAAAAGGATTTCACTTTCCAAAATTGAATTGTATTGTTGTATTAGACATTGATTTAACTTCTCAAGGACATGATCTTAGGAGCACTGAAAAAAATTTACAACTTTACCATCAGTTATCTGGAAGAGCAGGTAGAACTGGAAAACCAGCTAATATTTATTTTCAAACATATAACTTAAAACCAGAAGTTATAAATCAAATTACAAATGAAGATCCTTTTAAATTTTTAGAAAATGAATTAAATTTAAGAAAGAGGAATAATTTACCACCCTACGAAAGATTTATTGCTTTAATTTTATCTTCATCAAATGAAAAAAAACTTGATATAGATGCTGTAAAACTTAAAAATATTTTATCAAAATCTATAGATGCAAAAATTTTAGGACCAGTAAACGCTCCAATATATAGAATTAATCAAAAATTCAGAAATAGACTATTAATAAGGGCAAAAAAAACATCTAATGTTCAGAAAAAATTGAAAGATGTATTGAAAGATTTTCAACTCTCCAAAGGAATGAAACTTTCAGTTGATGTTGACCCTATCAGCTTCAATTAGCCCATTAAATCTTACCATTTTTCACAATCTGAGCCTTGAAGACTGATAATTCGTATGTTATCTAAGCGAAATTTTAAACATCTTCACAATTGAGAGTATAAATTGAGCGAAAATAAAATATCAATAACTTCTAACAACAGTTATGCTCAAGCATTATTTGAGCTGGCTAACGAAGATAAATCTCTGGCAAAAATAGAGGAACAAGTCGTTGCAATAAGTAAGCTCATAAATGAAAGTGAAGAATTTAGATATTTAATCAAAAACCCTACGACAAGCATTGAGGATTTAACTAGAGTTATTGAAACAATTTCTGAAAAAAACAATTTTGATAATCTTTTAAAAAGATTTCTAGTTTTTTTAATTCAAAAAAGAAGATTTTTTTATTTAGAAAAAGTTTTAAGTGACTTTATAGAGGTATGTTCGAAAGCTAGAGGTGAAATAAAAGCTGAGCTTTTTTCAGCTAAAGAACTTAATGAAACAGATATTTCTAAAATTAAAGAAGAGCTATCTCAAAACTTTGGAGCAAAGATACAGTTAAATTATAAATTTGACCCAAGTTTAATTGGTGGCTTAGTATTAAAAGTGGGAAGTACAATGGTAGATAATTCTATTAAAAATAAACTGCAACAAATTCAAAAACAAATGATAGAGGCATAAATGGAAATAAATCCTTCAGAAGTAACAAAAATATTAAAAGAGCAGATAAAAAAACTTGGCGATAGAGCTGAAGTTTCAGAGGTCGGGCAAGTATTGTCTGTTGGAGATGGAATTGCAAGAATTTATGGCCTGGATAATGTTCAAGCAGGAGAAATGGTTGAGTTTTCCGATGGCTCTAAAGGAATGGCATTAAACTTAGAGAGTGACAACGTTGGTGTTGTTATATTTGGTGATGATAGAGAAATTAAAGAGGGAGATACTGTAAAAAGAACTGGTGCGATTGTTGATGTACCAGTTGGAAAACAACTTTTAGGAAGAGTTGTTGATGGATTAGGAAATCCAATTGATGGAAAAGGAGCTTTAGATAAAAGTTTAGAAAGAAAAAGAGTTGAAGTTAAAGCTCCAGGAATTATTCCACGACAATCAGTTGGAGAACCAATGCAAACAGGTTTAAAAGCAATTGATAGCTTAATTCCCGTTGGAAGAGGGCAAAGGGAACTTATAATTGGAGATCGTCAAACAGGTAAAACTGCAGTAGCTATCGATACAATTATAAATCAAAAGAAAATAAACGAGTCAGACGATGAAAGTAAAAAACTTTATTGTATATATGTTGCAATTGGACAAAAAAGATCAACGGTTGCTCAGATTGTAAAAACTTTAGAGGATGCTGGTGCAATGGAATATACGACTATAGTTTCCGCAACAGCCTCAGACTCTGCGCCTCTTCAGTTTTTAGCTCCTTACACAGGATGTACTATGGGAGAATATTTTAGAGATAATGGAATGCATGCTTTAATTATTTACGATGATTTATCTAAGCAAGCAGTTGCATATAGACAAATGTCATTATTATTAAGAAGACCACCGGGGCGTGAAGCATACCCTGGGGATGTGTTCTATTTACATAGTAGATTATTAGAGAGAGCCGCTAAATTAAGTGATGAAAATGGCGGAGGTTCTTTAACTGCGCTACCAATTATTGAAACACAAGCAGGTGATGTTTCTGCATATATTCCAACAAATGTAATATCTATTACAGATGGGCAAATATTTTTAGAAACTGAACTATTCAATCAAGGAATAAGACCAGCAGTAAACGTTGGATTATCCGTATCTAGAGTAGGATCAGCTGCACAAACTAAAGCTATGAAATCTGTAGCTGGATCAATTAAATTAGAGTTAGCTCAATACAGAGAAATGGCAGCTTTTGCTCAATTTGGATCTGATTTAGATGCATCTACACAAAAACTTTTAAATAGAGGTTCGAAGTTAACTGAACTTTTAAAACAAGGACAATATTCTCCCATGACAGTTGCAGAACAAGTTATATCAATTTTCTGTGGTGTAAAAGGTTATTTGGATGATATTGAACTTAAAGATGTAGCCGACTTTGAAAATAAAGTTCTACAAAAGTGTAAATCTGATAAGCCTGAGATTATGGAGTCTATTGCCAAAACTGGGAAGATTGAGGAAGACATTGAAAAACAATTAGTAGAATTAATTAAAGGAATTAAATAATTATAAATGCCAAGTTTAGACGATCTCAGAAAAAGAATTACGAGTGTTAAATCAACTCAGAAAATAACAAAAGCTATGAAAATGGTGGCTGCAGCTAAGTTGAGAAAAGCACAAGAGAATGCTGAAAAAGGCAGACCTTATTCAGAAAAAATGAACAATGTAATTTTAAATCTTTCAAAAAGTATAACAGATAAAGAAAATGCTCCCAAATTACTGGTTGGGACAGGTGAAGAGAAAGTTCATTTATGTATTGTTCTTACTGCTGATAGAGGATTATGCGGAGGTTTTAATACTAACATTATTAAAAAAGCAAAAAGTTATTTCGAAAAAATAATATCTGAAAATAAAACTTTAAAAATTATTACTGTTGGATCTAAAGGATATGATCAACTAAAAAGACAGTATAAAAGTTATATTGTAGAGAACATTTCTTTCAAAGAGTCAAAAAATATAAATTACTTTGATGCAGATAAAGTAGGAAAAATTATAATTGAAAAATTTGAAAAAAATGAATTTGATGTTTGCGCAATATTTTACAATAAATTTAAAAATGTAATCACACAAATTCCACAAGAACAACAAATAGTTCCACTTAATGAAGATAAAGATGTTTCTGGTAGTGATAATGACTATGAGTTTGAACCAGACGAAGATGAGATTTTAAGTAATTTATTGCCAAAAAATATTTCAACGCAAATATTTAAAGCAATGTTAGAGAATTCTGCCAGTGAGCAAGGTTCGAGGATGACAGCAATGGATAATGCAACCAGAAACGCAGGCGAATTGGTTGATAGGCTTACAATTGAGTATAATAGAAGCCGTCAAGCAGCAATAACAAAAGAGTTAATTGAAATTATATCAGGAGCAGAAAGTTTATAATTATGAGCAAAAAAGGAAACATAACACAAGTAATTGGTGCAGTCGTTGACGTAAAATTTGATGGAGAACTGCCAGAAATATTAACAGCCTTAGAGTGTGATAATGGAGGTAATAGATTAGTTTTAGAAGTTGCGCAGCACCTTGGAGAGTCAAGTGTTAGAACAATTGCTATGGATAGTACAGAGGGACTCAAAAGGGGTGATGAAGTAAAAGATACAGGCGCTCCAATTCAAGTTCCAGTAGGTCCAGAAACATTAGGACGAATTGTAAACGTTATAGGTGAACCAATCGATGAGAAAGGACAAATTTCTACTAAAGAAAATTGGCCTATACACCGACAAGCTCCTTCCTTTAATGATCAGTCTACAGAAACAGAAATTTTAGTAACTGGAATAAAGGTAATCGACTTATTAGCACCTTATGCCAAAGGTGGAAAAATTGGATTGTTCGGTGGAGCAGGAGTTGGAAAAACTGTAATTATAATGGAACTTATAAATAATATAGCTAAGGCCCACGGTGGATTTTCAGTATTCGCTGGAGTGGGAGAGAGAACTAGAGAAGGGAACGATTTATATCACGAAATGATCGAGTCAGGAGTGATTAAGCCAGAGGGAACTGGATCTAAAGCAGCATTAGTTTATGGACAAATGAATGAGCCTCCTGGAGCTAGAGCTAGAGTAGCTTTAACTGGTCTTACTGTGGCAGAGTATTTCAGGGATCAAGAGGGTCAAGATGTTTTGTTCTTTGTTGATAACATTTTTAGATTTACTCAGGCAGGTTCAGAAGTATCAGCTCTTCTAGGAAGAATTCCTTCAGCGGTTGGTTATCAGCCTACTCTTGCAACAGATATGGGAAACCTGCAAGAAAGAATTACAACAACTAATAAAGGATCAATTACATCTGTTCAGGCAATTTATGTACCTGCAGATGATTTAACAGATCCAGCTCCAGCAACTTCTTTTTCACACTTAGACGCAACGACTGTACTCTCAAGACAAATTGCTGAATTAGGTATTTACCCAGCGGTTGACCCTTTGGATTCTACTTCTAGAATTTTAGATCCAAGAGTTGTTGGTGATGAACACTATCGAGTAGCAAGATCTGTTCAGAAAATTTTACAAACATACAAATCTTTGCAAGATATTATTGCAATTCTAGGAATGGATGAGCTATCAGAGGATGATAAACTAACCGTTGCTAGAGCTAGAAAAATTCAAAGATTTTTATCACAACCTTTCTTTGTGGCTGAAGTATTTACAGGATCTCCAGGTAAACTTGTAGATTTAGAATCAACAATTAAAGGGTTTGACGCAATATGCAAAGGAGAATATGACCATCTTCCTGAAGCTGCTTTTTATATGGTTGGCACAATAGAAGAAGCAATAGAAAAAGCTGAAAAAATGGCAAAAGATGCAGCTGCTTAATGAGTAATCTCTTTAATATAGATATTGTTAATCCAGAACAATCTTTTCTTTCTAAAGATAATGTATTTGAGGTTGTAATACCTGCTGTAGAAGGAGAGATTGGTATTCTTAAAGACCATATTCCAATTATCTCTTTTTTAAAACCAGGTATAATTAGAGTATTCTCTGAGTCTGAGGAACAAAGTTTCTATGTTGAAGATGGTATTGTCGAATTTAAAGACAATACATTATCTGTATTAACTAGTTCAATTTTTGATTTAAAAAATGCTGATAAAAATTTTGTATCTGAGTCGATAAGCAGTGCTGAAGCAGAATTATCAAAAGATAATATTGATGATCAAAAAAGATTTCTTTTAAACCACAAAGTCGAAGTTCTAAAATCTATAAGTATTAATTAACTACTTTTTCTAGTTCTTTTTGAATTTCTTGGTAAACATGAAGTTTGAAATCTACAACTTTAGTTGTTAAATCTTTAATATCTATCCATTTCCAATCTAAAAATTCAGGATGTTTAGTTTTAATGTTAATCTCATTTTCCTCTCCATTAAACTTTAGAATAAACCACTTTTGCTTTTGGCCTTTATATTTTCCTTTCCAAATAATTCCTAAAAGGCGATCAGGAAGATCGTAAGTTGTGTATTTGCTTATTTCTTTAACTAGTTCTACTGACTTTATGCTTGTTTCTTCTTTAAGTTCCCTCAACGCTGCATCAAAATAATTTTCACCTTCATCAATACCGCCCTGAGGCATCTGCCAAAAATCAGCAGGATTATCAATTCTTTTTGCAACAAATATCTTATTTTCTTTATTTAGGACTGCGATACCAACACCATTTCTTAATGGAAGTTTTTGAAATTTTTCTTTCATTCTTAACCATTTAATAATTTAAGAGCAAATTCCAACTGGTTATCAGTATCTGTATTTATCCTAAATTCATCTGAACCTTCAGCAATAACTATATCTGGATTTACACCTACTCTTGAAATCGATTTACCCGATGGGAGATAGTATTTAGAAACAGTAAGTCTTATGGCACCTTCATTTTCTAAAGGAATAATTGATTGGACTGACCCTTTTCCATATGTACTCTCTCCTACTAATATCGCTCTTTTGTGATCTTGTAGTGCTCCTGCAACAATTTCAGATGCTGATGCAGACCCATAATTAATCAAAATAACCATTGTTTCTCCATCAATAATATCTCCTTTTTTTGCAAACCATTTTCTATTTTCATACTTTCTTTTACTTTTTGTTGAAACTATTTCCCCATTTTCTAAAAAATAATCTGAAATTTTTATTGCTTGAGATAACAATCCACCAGGATTATTTCTTAAATCTAATATGTAATTTTTAATTTTCTTATTTTTCTTAAATTCTTTAATTTTATTTTTTATTTGTTTACTACTATTTTCATTGAATGATGTTAATCTTATATAAGCTGTCTGATCATCTTTTATTTCAGACTTTACAGATGCAACTTGTATAATTTCTCTTGTAATTGTAAATATAAGTGCTTTTCTTTCTCCCCTTCTTCTAACAGTAATTTCGATATCAGATCCAACTGGGCCTCTCATTAATTCTACAGCTTCAGAAAGAGTTTTTCCTTGAACTTGAACATCATCAATTTTAACAATATAATCTCCAGCTTTAACGCCAACCTCCTCAGCTGGTGAGTTATCAATTGGAGAAATTACTTTTACGACACCAGCCTCCATACTGACTTCAATACCCAATCCTCCAAATTCTCCGCTAGTCTCAGTTTGCATATTTTTAAACGAGTCCGGAGACATATATGCTGAATAGGGATCTAAAGATTGCAAAACACCGTTTATAGCAGCATCCATTGCTTCACTCTGATTTACTTCATCAACATATTCTTTATTAATTTTATCTAAGACTTCGCTGAATAAATCGATTTTTTTGTAAATATCGTTTTCATTACTAAAAATTGGGTTTGTAAATATGAAAAAAAATAAAGAAGCTATTAAGTATATTTTTTTCATATGATCAGTTTTTCTTTAGGAATTAATTCTGACCACATTTTTTCTAATTCGTAAAATTTTCTTTTTTCAGGATTAAAAATATGAACTATTAAGTCTATTCCATCTACAAGCTTCCAATCATTGCTATCTTTTCCTTCAATCTTACAATTATTCACGCCATTAATTTTTAATTTTTCAAAAACTTGTTCAGATAATGCTTGAATATGTCTTGATGATGTACCACTAGCTATAATCATGAAGTCCGCAACTGATGATTTTCCTTCGAGATCTATTGAAACTATGTCTAAGGCTTTATTAATATCAAGCGTTTTGATTATTTCATCTTTAAGAGCTGATATTTTTTCCATTAATTAAATAAAGAGTATCAAATTTTTCTTAATTGAGAAGATGAAATATTGACTTTATTAAACTTTATAAATTCAACTGCTTTTTTATTATATTTCTTAAATGATTTAGATCTAAAAGCCTTTGATTTGTATCCATTTCGATCAAATACCAATATTTTGCACATTTTAGTTATTGAATTGTACCCTTTCCATTTATGAAAATTTATTAGGTTATCGGCCCCCATTAAAAAAAATATTTCTGAATGTTTAAATTTTTTTTTTAAATATTTAATTAAATCTACTGTACGATTAGATTTTATTATTTGTTCAAAACATTTAACTTTTATAAATTTATTATTTTTATTAATTTTTTTTGCATAAGCTGTTCTTTTATATAGATCATTTGGATTATTTTTTTTAAATGGATTTTGTTTTGTTATAGCCCATATAACTTGGCTCAAATTATAATTTTTTTTTGCTAATTTAGAAATTCTTACATGACCAACATGTGCTGGATCAAACGATCCACCGAGTATACCAATCTTTTTATTTTCTAATTTGCCCTGAACCATAAACTTCATATTTATAACTTACTAACTGATTTAGACCGACAGGACCTCTTGGTGGTAAGGTGTTTGTTGAAATTCCAACCTCTCCACCAAAACCAAATTCTCCTCCGTCAGCAAATTGTGTTGATGAATTTTGAATAGCAATTGAGCTTTTTACATTCTTAATAAAGAATTTTGCTGTATTTTTGTTTTTGGTTACTATTGCATCTGTATGCATAGTTCCATATTTGTTAATATGGGCAACCGCTTCTTTGACATTATTCACTAATTTAACTGAAATAATCGGTGAAAGATGTTCTTTTGACCAAGTATTATTATTTGCAGGATATGTTTTGCCTTTAAATAATTTACTTATTTTTTTATCAGCTAAAATTTTACAACCGCTTTTAGCTAGTGAATTTAAAATTAAATTTACTGATTTTGATTTACTTTTATGTATTAAGAGAGTTTCAGTTGCACCACATATACTAGTATTTCTCAACTTAGCATTTAATACTATTTTGTTTGCCATATTATCTTCTGCCTCTTTGTCAATATATGTATGACAAATTCCTTCCAAATGACCTATAACTGGCACCTTTGAAAGTTGTTTAACTTTTTTTACTAAATTTTTTCCACCTCTTGGAATTACAACATCAATGGAGTTTTCCATTTTTGATAATAAATAATCTACGAGTTTTCTGCTTTTATTGTTTATGTACTGGACGTAATTTTCGTTTACTTTATTTTTTTTTAGAGCTTTCCTAAATAAATTTACTAAAATTTTATTACTATTGTAGGCTTCGGAACCACCTCTTAATATAACAGCATTTCCAGATTTAAAACATAGTGCTGATACATCTGAAGTAACATTGGGTCTACTCTCAAATATTACACCTATAACTCCTATTGGTATTGTAACTCTTCTAATTTCAAGTCCATTTGGCCTTTTCCATTTGGAAGTTACTTGATCTATAGGATCTTTAAAAGAAGTAATAGTTTTAACAGAGTCAATTATACTTTTTATTCTATTATTACTAAGAGTGAGTCTTTGAATTAAGTTTTCTTTTAATTTTTTCCCTCTTGCATAAAAAATATCTTTCTTATTTTCGCTAATAATTTTATTCTTATTAATCTCAATTAATTTTACAAAATCTTTTAAAACTTTATTCTTTTTTTTTGGATTAATACTTGAATTCAAAGCTTTTCTAGAATTCAATCCAATTTTTTTAAGTAGTTTACTCATTAAATTTTAACCATATCATCTTTATGTATAACTTCAGACTTTGTAACATAGCCTAAAAGATTACTAATTTTGTTAGAATGTTCTCCTTTTATTTTGGATATCTCATCAGATGTAAAACTGCTCAACCCTCTAGCAAATTCTTTGTTATTTTTATCTAAAATTCTAACATGATCACCTTTAACAAATTTTCCTGAAACTTTTCTAATACCTGCAGCTAATAAACTTTTTCCATTTTTTAAAGCATTTAAAGCACCATCATCTATAATAATTTCTCCTTTTGGAGATATAGAGCTAATTATCCATTTTTTTCTTGCATCTAATTTAGATACTTTTGGCATAAACCATGTCCCAGAATTATGTTCTAGTATATTTTTAATTGGTCTTTTAATTAAACCATTTGCAATAGCCATATAGCAACCCGAGACTTGACATACTTTTGCAGCATCAATTTTCGTTTTCATTCCACCAGTACCATACTCACTTGTGCTTTTACTTGAAAAATTTTCAATTTTAGTATCAATATTTTTTATTTCTTTAATCAATTTAGCGTTTTTATGAATTTTTGGGTTTTTAGAATACAATCCATCAACATCAGACAATAATATTAAGCAATCTGCGCCTGATATTTGTGCAACTCTTGATGCTAATCTGTCATTATCTCCGTATTTAATTTCAGAAGTTGCAATACTATCATTTTCATTAACAACAGGTACAAAATTAAGCTCAAATAAGTTTTCGAAAGTTCTTTTAGCATTTATAGCTCTTCTTCTTTGTTCAGTATCTTCTAAAGTAATTAGAATTTGAGAAATATTTATTTTATTTGAGTTAAATGTCTTTTTAAAAAGATTCATTAATTCTATTTGTCCAATTGATGCAACAGCTTGACTTTTATCAAGCTTTAAAGTTTTTTTATTTAATTGTAATTTTTTACACCCTAAAGCAATTGCTCCAGAACTCACTATAACAACGTTCTTTTTAAGTTTTTGTAACTC
>CACGFJ010000013.1 GCA_902572225.1 uncultured Pelagibacteraceae bacterium
CAAATGGACCGTACATATTAACTCTGGAAAGAGAATTATTCTCGCCGAAGGAGCAAATCTCTCAGGCAAAAAGACAGAGGGGGCATAAAGAGTTAATATGAGTATAAAAAAAACATCGTTAAATAATCTCCACATCAAGTATGGCGCAAAGCTTGTAGAGTTTGCTGGATATCAAATGCCCATCCAATATAAAGATGGAATTATACAAGAGCATAAATACACACGTTCACACTCTGGTATTTTTGATGTTTCTCATATGGGTCAATTATTTATATCGGGTGGTGGTGATCTTACAAATGATCTTGAGAAAATTTTTCCTGCGGATTTGAAAAAATTGAAAACTAATCAAAGTAAGTATTCATTTTTAATGAATAACAAAGGAGGAATTCAGGACGATCTGATAATTACCAAAACATCTGATGGATTTTTAATTATCTTGAATGCTGCATGCAAGTATAATGATTATGAAGTAATAAAATCTAAACTTGATAATCAATATAAATTAAATCTTGACGAGTCATTGTCATTAATTGCATTACAGGGCCCCGAAGCAAAAAATGTTTTAAATAAAGTTATACCTGGTTGTGACAGTCTAAAATTTATGAATGGAAACAACTATGTCTATAAAAATGAAAAGGTATACATAACTAGATCAGGATATACTGGTGAAGATGGATTTGAAATTTCTATAAAACATATTAATGCTGAAACTTTTGTAGAAAGTTTGATAGAAAATGGATCTAAATTGATTGGTTTAGGAGCAAGAGATACATTAAGAATGGAAGCTGGACTATGCTTGTATGGAAATGATTTAGACAACGATACAAGTCCTATCGAAGCTAATCTAAAATGGGCAATACCTAAGAGCAGAATTGAGACTGAATTTGTTGGATCAGAAGTGTTAAAAAACCAATTTCAAAGCGGAGTAAAAAAATTGAGAGTTGGCATAAAACCAGACAGCAAAGTAATTGCTAGAGGAAATACCAAAATTTACAATGATAAAAATCAAGAAATTGGGAAAGTAACAAGTGGCACATTTGGACCAAGCGTTGAACATCCAATAGCAATGGGATATGTCGATAATAGTTATTCAACTGTAAATACAAAAATATTTCTTGAAGTTAGAGGAAAAAAAATTCCTGCAAATATTTGTAACTTACCGTTTTATAAAAAAAATTACGTAAAAGGGGAAATTAATGTCTGAAGTTAAATATTCAAAAGAACATGAGTGGATTAAACTAGATGGAGAAGAAGCTACAATTGGAATAACCAAGCATGCAACAGAAATGCTTGGGGATATAGTATTTGCTGAACTCCCAGAGAAAGGTTCAAATGTTGATAAAGATGGAACTGCTGGAGTGGTTGAGTCAACGAAAGCTGCTAGTGATGTTTACACTCCTGTTAGTGGAGAAGTTATAGATACAAATCAAGTGATAGTTGATGATCCATCAAAAATAAATGAAGACCCAGAGGAGTCTGCATGGTTTTTTAAACTTAAAATAAAAGATAAATCTGAAATGGATAGTCTTATGAGTAAAGAAGAATATGAAAAATTTGCAAAGGAGACATCAGCATAATGTTACCAAATTCAGAAAAAGATTTTATAAAAAGACACATTGGACCTTCTAAAGAAGACCAATCAAAAATGCTAAAAGAATTAAATTATCAATCAATAGATGATTTAATGAATAACACTGTTCCAGAAAAAATAATGTTTAAAGGTGAGCTTAATATCGGAGAGTCTAATTCAGAATATGAGGCTTTAAGAAAATTAAGAGCAATTTCAAAAAAAAATCATGTTTACTCAAATTTTATTGGAATGGGTTATTATGGAACTTATACGCCATATGTAATTTTAAGAAATATTTTAGAAAATCCAGGTTGGTATACATCATATACACCTTATCAGCCTGAAGTAGCTCAAGGAAGACTTGAGATGTTATTAAACTTTCAACAAATGATTGTTGATTTTACTGGTATGGATATCGCTAATGCTTCTTTATTAGATGAAGGTACAGCAGCAGCAGAAGCCATGGGTCTTAGTCATAGATTAAATAAAAAAGATAGTAATTTAGTTTTTGTATCTGAGGATTGCCATCCTCAAACAATAAATGTAATTCAAACTAGAGCTGAACCAATGGGTTTAAAAGTTTTAGTTGGGAAAGAAGATGAAGTTTTAGATCAATTAAAAGAGGATTTAGTTTGTGGAATTTTACAATATCCTGGAACTTTAGGAGATATTAAAGATCCTAGTGAAGCAATTAGCAAAATTCATAAAAAAAACGGTAAGGCTGTATTAGCTTGTGATTTATTAGCTTTAGCAAAATTAAAAACACCAAGAGAACTTGGTGCTGATATAGCAGTAGGAAGCTCTCAGCGATTTGGAATACCAATGGGGTATGGAGGTCCACATGCAGCATTTTTTGCAACTAAAGACGAGTATAAGAGATCGATGCCTGGCAGAATTGTTGGTGTATCAGTTGATAGACATGGTAACAAGGCATACAGATTATCTTTACAAACTAGAGAGCAACACATCAGAAGAGATAAGGCGACAAGCAATATTTGTACTGCACAAGCTTTATTAGCAATTGTTTCAGCAGCATACGCTATTTATCATGGTCCAGATGGAATTAAAAATATTTCTGAAAGAGTTTCTCAATTAGCAAAAAGTTTTGCTGATAAAATAAAACAGTCAGGTTATGAAATTTATTCTGATTATTTTTTTGATACTGTTACAATTATTACCAAAGAAAAGACTGATCAAATTTATAAAAATGCTCTAAATCAGAAAGTTAATATACGAAAAGTAAATTCTGAAATGCTTGCGGTCTCTTTTGATGAAAGAAAAAACGTTTATAGAGTAAATCAATTATTAAAAATTTTTAATGCTGCAGAATCAATAAAAAAAGAGGATCCTTCAGTTAAATTACCTAATTTACCAAAAAATTTATTAAGAACTTCAAAATATTTAGAGCATCCAATTTTTAACTTATATCATTCAGAAACTGAAATGCTTAGATATCTTAAAAAGCTAGAGGATAAGGATATAGCATTGAATAGAACTATGATAGCACTTGGTTCTTGCACAATGAAGTTAAATGCTGCTGCTGAAATGATTCCGATTTCTTGGAAGGAATTTGCAGAACCTCATCCTTTTGTTCCAGTTGAACAAATGGAAGGTTTTAGAGATTTGTTTACTGATTTAAAAAATTGGTTAAGATCTATAACAGGTTTTTCCGGTGTTTCTCTACAACCTAATGCAGGCGCCCAAGGAGAATATGCAGGTCTAATGGTTATAAGAAAGTACCACTTAGATAGAGATGAAGCTCATCGTAATATATGTTTAATCCCAAGTTCGGCACATGGTACAAATCCAGCAAGCGCACAAATGGTTGGAATGAAAGTCGTTGTTGTTAATTGTGATAAAGAGGGAAATGTAGATTTCGATGATTTAAAGAAAAAAGTAGAGCAACATTCAGAAAATCTTGCAGCTTTGATGGTAACTTACCCATCTACCCATGGAGTATTTGAGGAAAAAATAACTGATATTTGTGAGTTAGTTCATAAACATGGTGGACAGGTCTATATGGATGGAGCAAATTTAAATGCCCTTGTTGGAGTTGCAAAGCCTGGAAATTTTGGTCCAGATGTTTGTCATATTAATCTGCATAAAACATTTTGTATTCCTCACGGTGGTGGTGGACCTGGAATGGGACCTATAGCTTGTAAAAAACATTTACAAGTTTATCTGCCTAATCATCCAGTAATAAAAGATTGCGGACCAACAAGTGGAATTGGAGCAGTATCAGCAGCTCCTTGGGGTAGCTCAAGTATTCTATCAATCTCTTGGATGTATATTAAAATGATGGGATCAGCAGGATTAAAGCTTGCTACTCAAGTTGCAATTTTAAACGCAAATTATATTGCTCACAGACTAAAAGATCACTTTCCGATTTTGTACAAAGGTGCAAATGGCAACGTTGCACATGAGTGCATAATTGATATTAGAAATATTAAATCTGAAACAGGGGTAACAGAAGAGGATATTGCTAAAAGAATGATAGATTTTGGATTTCACGCACCAACTATGTCATGGCCTGTTGCTGGTACTATGATGATAGAGCCAACCGAAAGTGAAGGTTTATCAGAAATAGACAGATTTTGTGACACTTTAATTAAGATTAAACAAGAAATTGAAAAAATTAAATCAGGTGAATTTGATAAAATTGATAATCCAATCAAAAATGCTCCTCACACTGATACTGAATTATCATCAGATGTATGGGAACATAAATATTCAAGACAAGAAGCGGCATATCCTGCAAGTTTTCTAAAACAAAATAAATTTTGGCCTCCAGTTGCCCGGGTAGACAATGTTTATGGAGATAAAAATATATTCTGTACATGTCCTAGCATGGATGAGTTTAAAGAAGACGCAGCATAGCCTTAATGCGAATTGCAGTAATTGGATCAGGAATCTCTGGTTTATCAGCAGCACAAAAGCTTTCCAAAAAACATCATGTTGATTTATTCGAAAGCGAAAATCATTTTGGTGGTCATTCATATACTTTAGATACTTTAATTAATGGTAAAAAAGTTCCTGTAGATATTGGCTTTATTGTTTTTAATCATGAAACTTATCCAAATCTCATAAATTTTTTTAACGAATTAAAAATTGAAATTGAAAAAAGTGATATGTCATTTTCTGTTTCTGTAAAAGATACAAATTATGAATATTGTGGTAGAGGTTTAAACGGAATTTTTGCAAATAAAGCTAATCTTTTTAATTTAAAATTTTTAAAAATGTTTTTTGATATTATAAATTTCTACAAAAAGTGTGATCAAATTAAAAGTTTAAATGAAGAGATTACTCTTGGTGAATTTCTTGAAAAAAATAAATGGTCAAAAAATTTTATTAATTTTCATCTAATCCCAATGGTTTCTGCTATCTGGTCAATGCCCCCAGTAGAAGCAAATCAAATGCCAATTAAATTTTTTTTAAAATTTTTTCAAAATCATGGACTTTTTAAATTAAAAAATAGACCACAATGGTACACAGTCACCAACAGAAGTAGAACTTATGTAGAGAAAGTATTAACTCAAATAAGTGGAGAATATTTTAAAAATTATAAGATTAGTTCGATAAAAAGAAATAAAATTGGTGTTCAAGTATATTACGGTGCTAGTAACGAATTTTTTGACTATGATAAAGTTGTCATCGCTACTCATGCAGACGATGCATTGAAAATTTTGAGTGAGCCAACTGAGGATGAAAAAAAAATACTTTCAAATTTTAAATATAAATCCAATCTAGCAGTAATACATACTGACAATGTATGTATGCCAAATAATAAAAAAGTTTGGTCTTCATGGAATTCCTCAGTTGATAAATCAGATATTAGTAAGACATCATTAACTTATTGGTTGAACTTATTACAAAATCTGAAGACAGAAAAAAATATTTTCTTAACCTTAAATCCTTTTTTTGAGATAGATCAAAAAAAAATCCTACAAAAAGTTACTTTTACCCACCCTTATTTTGATCAAGATGCTTTGAATAATCAAAAATTATTAAAAGAAATACAAAATAAAAGAAATGTATTGTTTTGTGGAAGTTATTTTGGTTACGGTTTTCATGAAGATGGAATAAAATCATCCATTAATATGATTGAAAACCTAAATGATTAAAAATTCCAATATTTACGAAGGTAAAGTAATTCATAAAAGATTTAAGCCAAAATATCACTTTTTTAAATACAACGTTTTCTCACTCTTTTTAGATCTTGATGAAATTAATTTGATACAAAAAAAAATTAAAATTTTTTCTAACAATAGTTTTAATATTTTAAGTTTTTATGACAAAGATCACGGACCTAGAGATGGTAGTGATTTAAAAGCCTGGGTAATAGAAAATTTAAAATCAAACAACATTCAATTTGAAAACATAAAGGTAAAATTGCTTTGTTATCCTAGAATACTTGGTTACGTATTTAATCCATTAAGTATTTTTTTCGTTTATGATAATCATTCAAAAATTATAGCTATATTGTATGAAGTTAAAAATACATTTGGTGAGCAACATACTTATATATTTAAAGTCAACGACGAAAAAATAATTACAAATAGCTGTGAGAAGAAGTTTTTCGTTTCACCATTTATTGAAATGAAAAGTAAATACAATTTTAGAATCCTCAAACCTGAAAAAATGTTATCCGTAATAATTGATCAAAGTGATAAGGAGGGAAAATTGTTATATGCTTCACAAGATGGAGTTGCAAAAGAAATTAATAATAAAAATATGCTTATATCTTATATTTCTCACCCTTTAATGACCTTTAAAGTTATTGCCGCAATTCATTTTGAAGCATTAAAATTATGGTTAAAGGGAGTTAAGTTAGTTAAAAAAAACATAAAAATAAAAAATAATATTACGTTTGAAAAAAAATGAATTTTAATCTTTTGTCAGATAAAATCGTATTTAATTCTCTAAAACTAATAAAGCATGGATTTCTTGAAATTCAAAATCATGACAGCAAAATATATAAGTTTGGTAATGAGAGTGAACAATTAAGAGCAAAGATTAAAATTAACAAACCTGGTTTAACACTTCAAATAATAAAATCGGGAAGTGTAGGACTTGCAGAAGCGTACATGCGAAATGAATTTGAAACAGATAATCTAACTAATCTAATAGAAATAACAGCTAAAAATATAAAAATTGTCTATAAATTTTCAGGTATTTTTGATTTATCAATGATTAATAAATTAAAGAGTATTTTCATAAAAAATAATAAGAGTAGAAGTAAGAAAAATATTTCAAAACATTATGATTTAGGAAATGATTTCTTTTCATTATGGCTGGATCCTTCACTTACTTATTCAAGTGCAATTTTTGAAAAACAAAAAGACGATTTATTTTCTGCTCAACTAAATAAATATAAAAAGCTTACAGAATTAATAAAGCCAAACGTTGGAAATAAAATTTTAGAAATTGGCTGTGGCTGGGGTGGCTTTGCTGAATATGTGGGTAAAAATTATGATGTAAAATTAGATTGTATAACAATTTCTAAAGAGCAATTTGAATTTTCAAAAAAAAGAATATTTGAAAATGGATTGAATGAAAAAGTGAATATATTTTTGAAAGATTATAGAGATGTAAAAGACAAATATGACTCTATCGCATCTATAGAAATGATAGAAGCGGTTGGGCAAAATTATTTAGTCAATTATTTTAAAAGTATTAAAAAAAATCTATCTGAGAATGGAAGGGCCGCGATACAAGCGATAACAATCGATGATAGTTTATTTGACAGATATAAAACCAAAGAAGACTTTATACAAAAATACATATTTCCTGGAGGTTTTTTGCCATCAAAAAGAAAATTATATGATTTATCTAGTAGCAACGGTTTAGAAATTAAAAAATATGAGTCATATGGCTCTCACTATTCCAATACTTTAAAAATATGGAGAGATGAATTCCTAAAAAAATGGGAAGAGATTTCAAAACATGGATTTGATAATAAATTTAAACGTATGTGGCATTTTTATTTGTCATATTGTGAAGCTGGGTTTAAATCAAAGAATATAGATTTAATTCAATTTTCCATGCAAAATAAAATTTAATATGATTAACAAAAAATTTTTTAAAGTATTTTTATTGATAATTTTCACAGGATTAATTACAAGCTGTATAAATAATCAATCTATGAAACCAGAAGATTTTAAAGATCAAAAACCAAGACTAATAATTGAAGAATATTTAAGCGGAAACGTCAAAGCTTGGGGTATACTACAAAACAGATCAGGTAAAGTTACAAGACAATTTTCAGCAGACCTAGACGGTAAGTGGGATGGCAAACAACTTATATTAGACGAAAAATTTATTTGGAATGATGGTGAAATACAAAATAGGCAATGGGTAATAGATAAAATTGATGAACATAATTACGAGGGAACTGCAGGCGATGTAGTTGGTAAGGCTAGGGGGTATTCATATGGCCCAGCATTTAAATTTGAGTATGTTTTGTTAGTTCCTGTGAAAGGAAAAAATATCAAAATTACTTTTGATGATTGGATATTTATGCAAGACGAAAGAGTAGCTATCAACAGAGCTAAAATGACAAAATTTGGAATTAAAGTTGCAGAGTTGACTGTGATGTTTGTTAAAGATTAATTTTATTTTTTTTGTAATTTAGTTAATTTCCGTATTAAATAAAAATATAATCGATCAGGTATTATTTTTAAAAATTTAAGGATCAAAGTTAATTCTTTTGGGTAGTGTATTTCAAAATTAGAACCATTAATAAGCCCATCATAAATTTTGTCTGCCGAGAATTCTGGAGTTTTTAGAAAAGGCATCTTAAAATCATTCTTATCAGTCATTGGTGTTTTGATAAAACCTGGAGAAACTAAACAAACCCTCACGCCATATCTTCCAAAATCAAAATGTAAACTTTCAGCAAGATTAATTAAAGCAGCTTTGGATGGTCCATAGCCACTTGAGTTAGGTAAGCCTTTGTATCCTGCAATCGAAGATACAATGGTAATAATACCTTTTCCTCTTTCTCGAAAATGAGTTTCAACTGCTTTTATACAATTTAATGTTCCAAAAAAATTTACTTTAAATACATTTTCAATTTGCTCTACATCAATTTCTTTTTCTTTTTTTGGATCCCAAGTTCCCGTAGAAAAAAAACAAATTTCGATGTCACCAAGTTCCTTTTTTATATTTTCAAAAACAGACTTACACTTTTCCTTATCATTTACATCAAGTGGAAAAGATTTAATATTTTGATGCTTATCTTCGATTTCTTTTAATAAATTTTCTCTTCTTGCAGAAATAGCAACTGTCCATCCATTATTAGCAAATTTTAACGCAAGTGCTTTGCCAATTCCTGTACTTCCGCCGGTGATCCAAATTACTTTTTTATTCATATTTAACTGCTGTATAGTACTTAAATGCTAAAAAATAAAATTTTATCTTTTATTCTCTTTGCAATTACTACGTTTTCAGCTTCATTTATTGGAGGTTTGGTTACTATAAATTTTAAAGAACCTTGGTATTCAAATTTATCTAAACCTCAATACAATCCACCAGATTGGATATTTGGGCCAGTATGGACATTACTTTATTTATTTATGACAATAGCCATATGGAATGCGTGGCATAAAAACACAAAAAATTTAAATATTGTATTTTTATATTTCATTCATCTTTTTTTTAATACAACTTGGAGTGTTGTTTTCTTTGGTTTCCATAATATTTCTTTAGCAATTTTAAATCTTGTTGTGTTAATTATATTTATTGTTTTATTGGTATTTAAATATAAGAATATAAGTCAATTAAGCATGTACTTGATGATTCCATATTTGTTATGGTGTTGTTTTGCGTTGCTTTTAAATATAAACATTTTTTTGATAAACTAATATGGATGATGTTGTAATAGTAGGTGGTGGTATAATTGGAGCTGCAACTGCATACTTTATGTCCAAAGAAGGCAGAAAAGTAAAAGTCATTGAAAGGGATCCAACTTATAAAACTGCATCATTCCCATTATCACTTGGTGGATTTAGACGACAGTTTTTTCAAAAAGAAAATATTCTTTTAGGAAAATTTGCAAGGGAATTTATATTTCAAATACCAGAATTATTGAAAACTGAAAAAAATCCAAATCCAACAGCTAGCATGGTGCCCAATGGATATCTTCTAATGTTTGGACCAGATCATGCAGAAGAGCAATACAGAGCTTTAGAAAATCATAAAGAATGTGAAGCGGGTACAAAAAATATTAAAGGTTCTGAATTGAAAAACTATTTTCCTTACATTAATGAGGAAGGAATTGAAACTGCAACATTTACTGATAACAAGAGTGAGGGATGGATTGATCCATTTTTATTTCATAGCGCTTTAAAGCATAAAGCAATTGATCTTGGGGCAGAATTTATTAAGGGAGAGGTTAAGAGCCTATCTGAAATTAATGCAAAGACAATTATTTCCGCAGCTGGGTGCTGGACTAAGGAACTACTCGAAGATATTCCTGTAGTACCTCAAAAACATACAGTCTTTAGAGTTAAATGTCCTAAACATATTCCAGAGATGCCATTATCCGGAGATCTAACAACAGGAGTATATTGGCGACCAGAAGGAAAAGAATATTTAGCAGGTTCTCCAATTTCAGTTTTTGATGCAGAAGATCTCGAACCTGCATGGAATGATTTTGAAGAATTAGTTTGGCCTGCTCTTGCAAAAAGAATACCAGCATTTGAAGAACTCAAATTAACAGGTGGATGGGCTGGATATTATGATTGTAACAAATTAGACAATAATGCTGTAGTTGGAAAACATCCAAAATATGAAAATGTTTACATGGCCTCAGGATTTACTGGCAGAGGTTTAATGCAAGCACCAGGAATTGGTAGAGCTCTAACTGAATTAATAACTACAGGCAGTTATCAAACCATAGATATTAGTGTTTTCGCAGTCGAAAGAGTATTAAATAGTTCTGCAAGACCCGAGCCCTACGTCTTATAATTTTTTTACGTAAACTCCCATCATCCCATTAAAAAAAGATACGGCAATTATAAGAATTTGACCTTTTAGTGAGTAAAAATCAAATGATGGATAAAAACTGATAGCTATACTCAAAAAAATATAGGTTAATAAAAAGGGTCTATAAAATTTCTTTAAAAATTTCATAAAAATTCTAATTAAATTTTTACAAGCATTTTTCCTATGTTTTTACCTTCTAATAAATCAATGAATGATTTTGGTGTATTTTCTATACCTTCGTAAACAGTTTCTTTAAATTTAATTTTATTTTCTAATAGCCATTTAGCCATATCGGTTTCAAACTGTTCTCGATCATTTTCATGATCAAAAATTATAAAACCTTTAATAGTTAGTCTTTTTACAAGAACATGAGCCATATTTTTTAAACCAGAGCCAGGATTAGTTGCATTCATTTGGGATATCCTTCCACAAATTACAATTCTTCCAAAGTTCTTCATTTGAAAAATAGCTGACTCTAAGAAATCGCCACCTACATTATCAAAATATAAATCAAATCCTTCAGGACAAACTTCTTTAAGATGCAATACAAGATTTTCAATTTTTTTATAGTTAAACGCATGATCAATTTTTAAATCATTTTTCAGCCATTTAACTTTTTCATCAGATCCTGTACTTGCAATTACTTTACAACCCATATTTTTTGCAATTTGACAAACAGTAGATCCAACACTACCTCCAGCTGAAGAAACAAGGATTGTTTGACCTGGTTTTAATTCACCATGTTTAAAAAGTCCTATATAAGCTGTATGACCTGTCATTCCAAGTGGACCCAGATATGTTTGTATAGGAATATTCATTGGCTCAATTTTTTTTAGATCATTGGAATTACAAACAAAGTAATCTCTCATTCCAAAATTACTAAAAACAATATCTCCTTCTTTAAAATTTTTATCTTTAGACTCTTTAACTATACCTAAAGCATAACCTTCCATCTCTTCACCAATATTAAAAGGCGGTTTATAGTTTTTTCTTTCAGTCATCCTTGCCCTCATATAAGGATCAACTGAAATCCATAAATTTAAAACCAATATATTGTTCTTAGTATCTAAAGATATCTCCTTAGTTTTTATTTCAAAGTCAGTTTCTTTTGGTAAACCTGTAGGGATATAGTTTTTTAAAGCTACAAATTTGCTTGTTACAGGCATTAATTATGATCCCCAAATAATATCAAGTATTCTCTCTCTTTTGCATGCTTTCTTATATTTTAAATAATTTTCTAAATATACTTGATAGTAATCTTGATGTTTATCCTCTGCTTTGTAAAAAATCTCAAATTCTTTAACATATGTGACTACCTTCTTTTTAAATTTCTTTTCTAATCTTTTTATATCTTTATCAATTAAATCTTTCTGATAATCGTTTTCATAAAATGCTACAGATCTGTAGCTGTATCCTTTATCGCAAAACTGGCCATAAGCATCAAATGGATCAATATTAAGCCAGAAGTTTTTTAAGAGTTCTTTATAGGATATTTTCTCTTTGTCATAAATTATTTCAACAACCTCAAAATGACCAGTATCTCCATAGGTGACTTCCCTATATGTTGGATTTGCAGTGATCCCTCCTGAGTAACCAGATATAACTTCTTCTACACCTTCCAACATTTCAAAGGACTCTTCCATGCACCAGAAGCAACCTCCTGCAAAATAAGCTTTATCTTTTGAATGAGAGAATGATGTCGAGATAAGAAATAATAAAAAAAAGTAATAAAATAACCTCATATACAAAATATATAATAATGAGGGTTTAAATCTATGGTATTAAAGGTAGCTACTTATTTAAGTAGCATACCTTTAATAAATCTATTTTATTTTTTTTGATATTTAGCAGCCTCTTCTGATCCACTAGTTGCAGACCCTTTACTGTAAGAGTGCGCACCCATTCCTGCTAATTGGCCATCTTTTACGATCAAATATTGATTTCTAATTTCATTTCCTTCAAAGAAACATTCTAATATTTCTCTAACACCATCTGCATATCTTGCTTGAGCAGATAAAGATGTACCAGAAGTGTGTGGTGTCATTCCATGATTTGGCATTGTTCTCCATACATGATCATTTGGAGCGGGCTGAGGAAACCATACATCACCTGCGTAACCACTTAGTTGTCCACTTTTTAGTGCTTTTGCTATTGCGTCTCGATTACAAATTTTACCTCTTGCAGTGTTAACTATGTATGCTCCTTTTTTCATTTTGCTTATCATTTCATCATCAAACAAATTTTCAGTTTCAGGATGAAGTGGGCAATTAATTGTAACAACATCGCAAACTTTTACCATAGACTCTACTGACTCATGAAAAGTTAAGTTTAGTTCTTTTTCAACACTGTCAGGTAATTTATGTCTGTCAAAATAGTGCAAATGAACATCAAATGGTTTCATTTTTCTAAGTGCATCTAATCCTATTCTTCCAGCAGCAACAGTTCCTATATGCATTCCTTCAACGTCATAACTTCTTTGAACAGCATCTGCAATATTCCATCCACCTTCATTAACTATTCTATGTTGATTATGATAATCTCTAACCATTGAAACAATCATCATGACTATGTGTTCAGCAACTGATCTTGAATTACAAAAAGTTACTTCAACAACATCAATTTTACTATCCATTGCTGCTTGTAAATCAACGTGATCAGAACCTATTCCTGCTGTAATTGCCATCTTAAGGTTTTTAGCTTTAGCGATTCTTTCTTTAGTTAAATAATAAGGGAAAAATGGTTGAGAGATAACAATGTCGGCATCAACAATATGTTTATCCGCTTCGCATCCATCTCCATCTTTACTGTTAGTAACAACTAACTCGTGTCCATTGCTCTCTAAAAATTTTCTCAAACCAAGTTCACCTGAAACACAGCCAAGTAATTGGCCTGGTGTAAAATCTCTTCCTTTAGGTGATGGCAATGTCATTCCATCTGGATATTTCTCTAATTTTGGTAAATCCGACAGAGGATAAGATTTAGGCATTCCTCCTTTTGGATCATCATACAATACACAAAGTACTTTCATTTTTACTCCTATTACTAGCTTCTTAAAGCTGAATTATTAATTATTATTTGAAAAGACTAGCACAAGTTAAATAGGACTAGCAAACAAATTGTGTTTATTTTGGGTAATTCCTTTTAGCAATAAATTTGTTTAAGATTATGCCGAAAACAATCACAATAATTGATCCACTTATAACTGGGGATATCAAATATTCAAAAGAAACTGATCCCATGATCACAATTATCGGATTACCTCCTGCAGGAGGGTGGGTTACATTAAGAATAATCATTAATCCGACACCTATTCCAACAGCGACAGGTATAATAATATATATCGGGAGTGGAACGAAATTCACGAATATCACACCAACAAGCGAGGTTAAAAAATGACCAAAAAATATATTTTTTGGTTTTGCAAAAGGACTTTCTGGATACCCATAAAGTAAAACCATTGTAGAACCAAAGGAAGCAATCAAAAATAATCCATAAGGTGTTTTATAAGTAAGCAATGACAAAACCCCAATTGTCAAAGTAGAAAATATTGCAGCGATAACAGGTTTTTTAATATCTAAGTTATTCATCAATGCTGAGTTTCTTAAGTGCAATTAATGGCATTAATACACAGTTTTTTCTAGATATATTTTTTTTATTAAACAATTTATTAAATTTATTTAGATTTTTTGGCAAAGGTTTAATTTCATTTTCAAAATAATCGATAAGATTTTTTAATAAGTAATTCACTTTATTTTTACTTTTTTTGATAAGTTTATGAGATATTAAGCTTGCAGAAGCTTGACAGTAAACACAGGACTTTGTCTGATACCCAATATCTTGTATTATGTTTTTCTTAATATTAACTCTCATTTCAATTATATCACCACAAGTTTTATTTTTATATTTCGATCTATGAGTGTAATCTTTCAATATTTTATTATTAGTCGTGTCGGATGCAATTTTTATTATATCTAAATCCATATTTATTTAATAATATCACTAAAAATTTATAAAAAATAAATTAATTTATGCCTGATTTAAAAAATCCTAAAGTAGCTATTCCAATTGTTTTATTTGCAGGCATACTTTGGTCATTTGGACCATATGTTGTAAGACATATAGATCAACCCGAAACTGTCCCTTGGCAATACTTGTTTGCAAGAGGCATTGTTATTTTTTTATTGCTCAATATTTACTTATTCTTGGAGGAAGGAATTTCATTTTATAAAAATTACTTAAAAATCGGGATATCTGGAATTATAGGTGGTGTTGGTTTAGGAACAGCAATGATAACTTTTATTTGGTCAATTACTAACACGACAGCAGCAGTAACTTTATTATGTTTAGCTGCAATGCCTTTTATAACAGCACTACTTGGTTTTCTTTTTTTGAAAGAAAAAATATCAATCACAGTTTGGATATCAATTTTAGTTGCAGCATTTGGCATAATTGTAATGGCCTACGGTAATACCGGAGAAAATTCTTTAATGGGTCTAATATTTGGATTAGTATCAGCACTAGGTTTTTCAATTTTTTCAGTAAGTCTGAGATGGAGAAAACAAACTCCCAAGTTTACAACTGTTGCTATAGCTGGATTATTTTGTTTTTTATTTTCAACAGTTATGCTTTTAAATAACGATGCAAATTTTTTATCTTCAAATAAAAATGAAGCATTATTTGCCACTCATGGAACACTTGTGTGCATGGGCTTAATTCTTTATTCAATTGGGTCTAAACATATTCCTGCAGCTGATTTGACTCTATTGTCTTTAACTGAAGTAATAGGAGGAATATTTTGGGTTTGGCTTCCATGGCTTGGAATAAATGAAATTCCTTCAACTAACACAATTATTGGTGGTTTCTTTATTTTTTTAGCTATATTTTATTATAGTATGATAATGCAATCTAATAGAAGATTTATTGGATTAAATTAATTTTACATGGTTCAAAATAATAAGATTGTTAATAGTTGGAATGAATGGGATCCATTAAAACATGTAATTGTTGGTAGAGCAGATGGCACTTGTATTCCAGCACCCGAACCTGCTTTAGATGCTAAAGTTCCAGAAGACTCTGATATGCGAGGAACTTATGGTCCAAGAACTAAGGACACTGTCGATAAAGCTAATGAACTATTAGATAACTTTTCAAATTTGCTTGAAAAAAGGGGAATAAAAGTTGATAGACCAACACCTTTAGATTTTAATCAACCAACATCAACTCCTGACTGGAAAGCCGAAACTATGTTTGGATGCATGCCACCTAGAGATGTTTTGTTAACTGTGGGAAATGAAATATTAGAAGCTACAATGAGCTACAGGTGCAGATGGTTTGAGTACCTATGTTACAGACCATTATTAAAAGACTATTATAATAAAGATCCAAATATGAGACATGAGTCAGCACCAAAGCCTAGATTAACAGATGCAGACTATAGAAAAGACTATTTATCAGATAAAATTGGTGTAACTAAAAGACTTGAATGGACAGAAAATAAATACTTTGTCACAACAGAAGAAGAGCCATTATTTGATGCCGCAGATATTCTAAGATTTGGAAAGGATTTGGTTGTACAACACGGATTTACAACTAACTTAAAAGGAATTGATTGGATAAAAAGACACTTTAAGGATCATAGAGTTCATGCTGTAAATTTCCCTGGCGATCCTTATCCAATTCATATTGATGCAACCTTTACCCCAATTAAAGAGGGGTTAATTATTAATAATCCACAACGAAGACTTCCGAAAGAACAAAGAAAATTATTTGAAGATAATGGATGGGAAATTATTGATGCTGCACAACCTGCTCATAACACTCCACCACCACTTTGTTACTCTTCAGTATGGCTATCAATGAATGTTTTAGTTCTTGACCCTAAAACTGTATGCGTTGAAAAAAGTGAAAAATATCAAGCTGAACAATTAGATAAATTAGGTATGGAAGTTATCCCTGTAGAGTTGAGAGATGCATATGCTTTTGGTGGAGGCCTTCATTGTTGTACAGCCGATGTTTATAGAGAAGGTACTTTAAAAGATTATTTTCCAAAACAATAAAATGAACGCAAAAATTAATACAAAACGCAAAAGAGTAAAATTTGCTTCAGACAATGTGACAGGAGCTTGTCCAGAAGTTTTGGATGCAATTATCAAAGCAAATGATGGTATTGCCCCACCGTATGGTAACGATGAAATTTCAGGTGTGTTACAAGAAAAATTTTCTAAAATTTTTGAAAAGGATGTGATTGTCTACCCCACGGCATCAGGAACCGCATCAAATGCTTTAGCACTTTCTGCTATATCTCCATCATTTGGAAATATTTATTGCCATAAATTTTCTCATATCAATGTTGATGAGTGTGGAGCCCCTGAATTTTATACAGGTGGAGCAAAACTTGTTCCATTGAACGGTAAAGATGGCAAAATAACAGTTGATGAGCTAAATGATAATATTGGAGGGTTTGGAATTGTGCATCACACTCAACCATCTATTGTTAGTATAACCCAAGCAACAGAAACTGGTGAAGTTTATACTTTAGATCAAATTAGAAGTATTTCTGAAATTGCACATAAAAAAAAATTAAAAGTACATATGGATGGCGCTAGATTTGCTAATGCGCTTGTTTCACTAGATGTTACTCCCGCAGAAATGACATGGAAATCAGGAATTGACATATTATCTTTTGGAGCAACGAAGAACGGATGTATAGCAGCCGAAGCAATTATAATATTTAATAAGGAATTAGTTGGCAATTTACCTTTTTTGTTAAAAAGATCCGGTCATCTATTGTCTAAAATGCGTTTTGTTTCTGCACAATTAGATGGATATATCTCAAATGATGTTTGGTTAAAAAACGCAAGACATGCAAATTTAATGGCAAAAAAATTAAGCGATGGTTTAGTTTCTAGTAATCAAGTTAAACTTGAATATCCAACTGAGGCAAATGAAGTTTTTGTTAAACTGCCAAAAAAGATGGTTGAGCATTTAAATACAGAGGAATATATGATGAGCAATGAGGAATTAGGCGGCAAGACAGTTAGACTTGTTACAGCTTGGAATACTAAAAGTAGTGAAGTAGACGAGTTTCTAAAAACTATATCTAATTAACTAGGATTTTCTTTTAAAAATTTAATATATTTGATTACTTCATCAAATTTATCATCAGGAATATCTTTATAAGATGATTTAAATTTATTTTTTACACATATTGCTACATGAGCATATGCATTTCTTCCTTTTGGGTGATTTGGATGATCGGGAAGTTGACCATTCAAATAATCGCCAGCTTCCTGTATTATTTTCCAGAGTTTGCTGGAATTAACTTTATTCATTTGAAGTAAATTAAGATTAATCTAAAAGAGATTCAACAAATTCCCAGTTGATTAGATTTTCGACGAATTTATCTAAATATTCTGGTCGTCTGTTTCTGTAATCAATATAATATGAATGTTCCCAAACATCACAACCAAGTATTGGTTTGATATTTTCTATCAATGGATTTGCTGCATTAGCTGTTTTTGTAACAACCAATTTATCATTATTTAAAGATAACCAACACCAACCTGATCCAAATTGAGTTATTCCTGCTTGTTTAAATTCATCTTTGAATTTTTCAACACTTCCAAAATCTTCAATAATTTTTTTCTCAAGTTTTGACGGAATATTCCCACCACCTTTTGGTTTCATGCACTTCCAAAAAAGATTATGGTTCCAATGCTGGCTTGCATTATTAAATATTCCAGCTTTTGAGTTATCTTTTGAGCTATTAATAATTATATCTTCCAATGACATTTCAGCCATGTCTGTATCTTTTATAAAATTGTTAAGATTTGTTATGTAGGTTTGATGATGTTTTCCATGATGTAATTCTAATGTTTCTTGTGACATTATTGGAGATAAGGCGTCATTAGAATAATCTAGTTTTGGTAATTCAATTGTCATAATTCTTTTTATAATATTTTATATTTAATAAACTTACTTAAGTTGACGCAACTTAATTAGAAATTAATTTTCAATCGCATTTTCTTCTTTCATGAGAATAGGTCTACCATCATGAGCAGTGTTTAATGGTATAATTTTACCATTATATCTAGCACATAAAGTAGGTGCACTTCTCACCTGTTCTCCCAAATTTACCTCTAAATCTGCTATAACCAATTCAACCCCTTTTAATATACTCAATATCTTCATTATTCCTCCATTTTATGATGATGGCTTAAATATTAAACATAAGCCGTTATTACAATATCTTTTTCCAGTAGGTCCAGGACCGTCTTCAAATACATGACCGTGATGGGCACCACATTTTGCACAATGATATTCAATTCTTTTCATGCCAAAGCTGTAATCAACTTTCGTTTTAAAAGCTCCAGGAAGTGCCTCTGTAAATGATGGCCAACCAGTTCCACTATCAAATTTAGAATTAGACTTAAAAAGTTTAGCTCCACAATTTGCACAGTGATAAAAACCTTCTCTTTTCTCATGATTAAGAGGACTTGAGAACGGTCGTTCAGTTGCCTCTTCAAACATAATTTTTTTTTGGGCATCTGTTAGATTTTGATTGATTATTTTTTTGGTTTCAGCTGATGAAATTTTGTAGGGAAAAATGCTATATAGTAATGATCCAAATATAGATAGTTTTATAAATTTTCTTTTGTTCATAATATTTCTATTAGATTAAAATTATTTAATTTGAATGAGATATTTTGACAGCTTCGATTTTAAATTGGTAGCTTCATATTAATGAAGCTACCATTAAGATTATTGTCCAGGCACTTTATAGCCACTTGATACTTTTGTTGCATGATTTGCAATTTCATTCATCGGTGTTTCCTCACAAATAGCGATATTTTTTAGTGCACCACTTCCCTCTGTAGCCAATTTTATAGCAGCCATTTGCTCAAATGTACCATGGGTTTCAACTATAAAGTCATAGGGTCCTCTCAAATATGTGTAAGATTTCATTTCAGCTCCAACACTTTCAGAACACTTTCTAGCAACCTCAGATCTATCTGATCCAGGATCTTTTAAAAAGCCTGCGAATGCTTTCTCTGTAAAATTTCCCATTAAAAAAAATTTAGCCATAGATACCTCCTTTAAATGTATTATAGCACTTAAAATAATTTTTTTTAATATTTTATTGATTTATAAAAAATTTATTCTTTTCCAATTTCTAATAATTGTGGTGGTTCAAATACTCCACTTTGTATTTCACTATTTGATATATTTATCATGGATTTGGCAACTATTTCTGCATTTATCGATTTATATTTTTTTAAATCTCCAACTAAAATTGGTGATATACATTTCATGGCGAAAATACCTATTTTTTCTCCAAGTCTTTCCTCTTTTCTTTTTCCAATTAAAAATGAAGGTCTAATTACAATAAATTTTTTAAAGTTTAGTTCTCTTAATTCTTCTTCAGCCATACCTTTATTTTTTAAATACAAATTTGTTTTTTTTGAACTGGCACCCAATGAAGAAATATAAGTAAAATTTTGTACATTATTTTCACTACAAATTTTTCCAATTGTTATAGGTAAATTGTACTCAGTGTTTATATAATCTTGTTTGTTAGGCGTTTTTTTTCTTGTAGTGCCAATACAAAAAAAACAATCATCGCCTTTTATTTCTGACTTAATGTTTTCTAATTTTGTAAAATCTGTTTGAATAAGTTCTATTTTAGGATCAATTTTTGAAGTAGAAGATCTTACAAAAACCTTTATTTTTGTATATTTTTGATCACTGGCTAACAATTTAAGTAATATTCCACCAATTAATCCAGTTGAACCGAATATTAATGCTGTTTTCATAATTTTAAACTTACACTAAATTTTCTTAAATTCGTTTAAATTATTTGGTTCATCTATTGGTTCGGTTGAAGGATTAAGTTCTATACCGGCTGGAGTAATCGTTTGAGGCATAGGTGCAAATTGTGAATCTGGATTATCACCAGACTCTCTAACTTGCATTCTATATATTCCAAATAAACCAATAAATGAATGAAATATAATTAAGAAAATAAAAAATCCATTTTCTCCTAAAAATTCCATAAATAATGAGCACATAAAAGGACCGCAAATTGCACCAAGACCAAAAACAAATTGTAATCCTGCTCCTGCTGCTACAAATTTTTCTTTTGGTATAAAATCATTAGTGTGTGCAAAAATTAATGCAAACATTGGTAGACTGCAAAAAGAAAAACACATTATACAGATATAAAAAAATATTTTTGATGTAGCTAAACCCGCAGGCATATACATTTGACCCGAGGAAATAATCGCCAAAAAACAAAATAAAGCTGCTCCAAATGTTGTATAAATAATTACAATTCTTCTATCTAAAACATCTGATAATTTTCCTATTGGCCATTGAGATATGGCTCCAGATATAGCAAATAAAAAAGTTACTATTGATATTTCTAAAATACTAAAATTCATCGATGTAGCATAAACTGCAATCAATGAAAAAACAGCTGAATGGGATATTCCAATTAAAAAAGAACTTACAACACCAAATGGTGATGACTTATAAACTTCCTTTAGCTTCATGCCTGATATTTTTTTAAAGTTTGGAGCCTTTCTTTTCGTTAATAATATTGGAACAAGAGACAATGACATAAATAAAGATATCAGTATAAAAGGTTGAAAGTTTTCTGGTTTACTAAAGTTTATGAAAAACATTCCAATCGCCATAGAGGCATACATAACAATCATGTAGATTGATAAAACACTACCTCTATTCTTATTTGTAGATCTATCGTTTAACCAGCTTTCAGCAATTGTATAAAGACAAACCATGCTAAATCCAGAAATCATTCTAAGCACAAACCATGAAATAGGATTTACAAAAATAGAGTGTAATAAGACCACAATTGAAGTGACAGAAGCAAAAGCTGCGAATACTCTAATATGTCCAACTCTATGAATTAATGATTGTATAATTTTTGCTCCAATAAAATATCCAACAAAATATCCAGAAAATAAAAAACCTGTCGATGATAGACCAAAATTTTCTTTAACGGCTCTAACACCTAAAAGAGTACCTTGAAAACCATGAGCGAGCATTATAAATGCCATACCCATAAAGAGAGCCCAAGAGTTTTTTATAATTTTGTTCATAAAATTAGCGGTGTTTATGGGCGATCTAATTTTAAATCAAGACAAATTTGTGACAAAAAGAAAAATAATTTACTTAGAAGAAGATTTTAATTTTAGATAAGAGTGAACAGCTATAGTGAATATAATTACAAGTCCACCAACTATTGTCTCTAGACTAGGCTGCTCTTTGATAACTAACCAAACCCAAATTGGTCCTAAAATGGTCTCAAGAAGAAAAAACAGATTCACTTCCTCGGCTGGTATAAATCTTGGAGCAATCGTCACCAAAACGAATGGTATTGCTACACACAAAATACACATTAAAGGTATATAAATCAGGTCTTTTTCAACTAACTCATAACTTTCAACGAAAAAGAGAGCAAATAGAGCTACTGTAAGCTTACCAACAACTGCTGAAGGTAGCAAATCTCTATCTTTTGCCGACCTAATTATTACTGCGTTGGTGGCGAGTCCAAAAGCTGTTGTTATACCCATAAGATCACCAAATAAGTTACCCATCTCAAGAGAGTCGTAGAATATATATATTACAGCTACTAAAGTAATAGCTATAGCTATCCAAGTCTTCTTATCGGGAACCTCTTTTAAAAATATTGCACCAAGGATCGCCGAAAGCATGGGTGCCATTGCAATCATTATTAATGTATTTGCTACATTTGTATTTTGGATTGAAATTATAAATGTGATGTTACAAATCGAAAAACTTATAATATAAAAAATACCAGCATAACCAACATTCAAAAATGCTTTAATAAAGTTTTTTTTATAAAATATAAGTAGTCCAATTAATACAGCTACAAATGGTATCGCACCTCTATAAAACAATAATCCCCAAGTATCTATCGAAGATAATCTTATAAAAAGTGAATCTGGTGTGATGAACATCACAGCTATAAATGCAAGAGATGATCCTTTTTGCTGATTTGATAAGTTTTTCAACTATAAACCTTTCCAAAAAGTCTTAGCTAAGTTTATCTGAGATAAATCAAAGTATGTTTTTATACCCGTTGGTGATGTTACATTTATATCTCCATTTAATTTTCCATCAATAAAGTCTATTCCTGCAAAGTAAATTCCGTCTTTCTTAATTTTTTTTGCAATTATATTTGAAACTTTTAGCTCTTT
>CACGFJ010000014.1 GCA_902572225.1 uncultured Pelagibacteraceae bacterium
AGACTTAGGAAAAAAGTTGAAAAACAATTTGATGATAAATCATTTATTATTAGTTTAAAAAATGGCTATAAAATCCAAAGTTAAAAAAAATCTGATAGCAAAAGATCTTTTTTCTAGAAAATACAAAACTAGAATTATCAAGCCAAAAAAAGGCAAAGGTAGTTACAATAGAAAAAAAAATTAAAGTCTTGCACCTATCTGCTGTATTACTTTTGAAGACATTTCTTTTCCTTTGTTTAAACTTTCCAAAATACTTAGGTTATTCAAATAACCATGCAAAAATCCAGCTGCGAATAAATCACCTGCACCGGTAAGGTCTTTAATATTTAAATTTTTATCGACACCATTTTCTATAACTTGGTCGTTAAATATTGATATCGCACCTTTTGCACCTCTAGTAATAATTAACTGTTTTTTTAAATTTTTCCCAAATTCTATAACCTCGTCAAAATTTTTGGCGTTTATTAACGATATGATTTCTTGCTCGTTTGCAAAAGTTATGTCTAATTTATTTTTCACTAAATCGAGAAAATGTGATTTATGTCTATCTACACAGAATTGATCTGATAGTGACATGGCAACTTTATTAGCATTATTTATAGCTTTTTCAAATGCTTTTTTAGGTTCTCCTTCATCCCATAAATAACCTTCTAGAAAAATCATTTTTGATTTTTTCACAACTTCAATATCAACATCATTCTCATTAATTTTGCCCGCTATTCCTAAGAAGGTACACATTGTTCTTTCAGAGTCTGGTGTCACTAAAATTAAACATGTTCCTGTTGGTAATTTTTCTTTTTTTTTATTGTAAAAGAATTTAACATTCTCACCTTTTAATCCAACCTCGTACTGATTTCCTAATTCGTCTTCATTAACTTTGCCAATAAAACCTACTTCATTCTCTAATTGAGATAATCCTACTATCGAATTTGCAACTGATCCACCTGAAATAGTCATTTCAATTTTAACCTTTCCAAGTAATTCTTTAAACTCTTTTTCATCAAAAATAAGTTTCATAGTGCCTTTTGTTAAATTATTTTCTTCAATAAAGTCTTCATTAACTTTACAAATTACATCTACAATTGCGTTACCTATTCCTAAAATTTCCATTTTATATTCTTGTCCACTCATTGAGAGGAGGAAGTCCCATTTCTAAAAGCTTAGAGTCTTTCGCAACACAAATTATGTCCGCTGATATAGATATCCTCTCTTTATTTGATTTAGATGGCTGAGTAGAATGTATTGTTTTAGAGGGAAAAATAACGATGTCATCTTCCTCAATATTTACAATTGCTTGTGTCACATTAAATTGATTCATTTTTTTTACGATACCTTTTTGTAAAGCCGTATCAGATCTAAAGATTCCAGGCATAATTTCATTTTTATAAGACTCATCAAAAACTACCAAGTTTGAATCTTCTTTATTTTTTTTCAAATAATATGCAAAAGAAATATGGGATTGAAAATGCCTGTGTTTTTTTATTCTTTCTTCACCTTCAGATATCGTTGCCCATGACCTTTGTATATATATATCTATAAGCTTATTATCTATTTCCACACATTTTAAATATTCCAAAACTCTTTTTTTTATTTCGTCAAATAGCTTTCCAAAACTTTTGTTTTTATGAATAAATTCATATCCTTGCGTATCACCAGTCCATGCATTTGATTGGGTTTGATAATCCTTATTTTTTGAATTTTTTTTCATAAGTCTTATTTCTTCTATCATTTTAACTTTTTCATTATCATTCATATTTATTTTATCTTTTATAATTGTAAGTGGAAAAAGATTAATTATACTCATTTATGCTTTTTTTGTTTTAACAGGTTTAATTCTTTTAGGATAGCAAGTGGTACAGATTTTACAAGAAATACCGTAGCAATCTCTAGCTTTGCAATATTCTCTACCATAATAAATTATTTGAAGATGTAGTTTGTTCCAATATTTTTTCGGAAACAACCTCTTCAAATCTTTTTCTGTCTGCTCAACATTTTTCCCACTTGAGAGACCCCATCTTTGTGCAAGTCTATGTATATGTGTATCTACTGGAAAAGCTGGGAAACCAAATCCTTGAGACATGACTACACTAGCTGTTTTGTGTCCAACGCCAGGCAATTCTTCCAATTCCTCGAAAGTTTTTGGAACTTTTCCATTATACTTTTTAACTAGTGTTTTTGATAGATTATACACACTCTTAGCTTTTATTCTAAAAATTCCTATGCTTCTTATCAATTTTTCAATTTTTTTTCTTCCAAGTTTTACGAAATGTAATGGTTTGTAGTATTTTGGGTAAATATTTTTGGTAACATTATTCACATTTACATCTGTGCATTGAGCGGAAAGCAAAACAGAAATTAATAGAGTGAATATATTTTTATGTTTTAAAGGTATAGGTGTTGTTGGATAAGTTTTATTGAGTATCTTTAAAACTATTTTGGCTCTTTGTTCTTCATTCATTATTTAAAATTCAGAAGATTTCTCATTGAATAAAGTCCTGGTTTTTTATTTATTAGCCATTTTGCAGCAGTTATTGCTCCTTCAGAATATAAAGCTCTATCGAAGGCTTCATGGTTCAGTGTTATAATTTCTTTTCCACTTGAAAAAGTAACTTCGTGTTCACCTATAATTTCACCTTTTCTAATTGAATTGAAATTAATTTTTTTTCCATAAGGAAATTTTTTTTTATTTAAATATTTTTTCCCCATCATTTTGTAAAAGTCTTTATTTTTCCCCACAGCAATCCCCCTTCCAAGCATTAAAGCTGTACCAGAAGGGTGATCTTTTTTGTGTTTGTGATGTACTTCAAAAATTTTACTTAAGTAATTATTGCCAAGCGATGCCGATGTGATTTCTGTCAGGTACATAAGCAAATTAATTCCAAGACTCATATTTCCAGCTTTTAATATTGGAATTTTTTTTGAAAACTTCTTTATCAAATCCTCTTCTTTTTTTGTAAAACCTGTTGTGCCAATTACTACTTTTTTCTTTAGTTTTGAGGCTATTTTTAAAACTTCAAATGTACATTTTGGTATTGTAAAATCTATTATCACATTTGCTTTGCTAAGAGCCTTTTCAGTATTAAATTCAGGCCTAATACCACTAATTTTTTTATTAATGTATCTATTTTCAGTGAGAGCAACCAATTTAGTCGACTTGTCTTTAGTAGCAGACTTAATGAGCTGTTGGCCCATTCTTCCCATGCAACCTGTTATGGCTAAGTTAATTTTACCCATACTTATAATTTAGATTAGCACTATTGATTAGTTTTTCCAGAAACTTTTAGCCTTTTGAAAAAATTTTTTAATACTTGGGTTAGATTTTTCATTCTCGATTTCTCTAAATTTTTCTAATAATTCTTTTTGTTCTTTATTTAGTGATATTGGAACTTCAGTATTTACTTGTACATAAAGGTCTCCAAAATCACTTCCTCTCATGTAAGGCATACCTTTTCCTCTTAATCTAAATTGTCTACCACTTTGTGTTCCAGCTGGAATTTTAATTTTAGCTTTACCTCCGTCAATTGTTGGGATTTCAATTGAAGTACCAAGAGCTGCATCTGCAATAGAGACAGGACACTCAAAAAATAAGTTTTCATCGGATCTTTTAAATAAGTCATGAGAATGAACATTTATGAATAAATATAAATCACCACTGCTACCACCTCTCGACCCAGCCTCACCTTTTCCTGAAAGCCTAATCCTGGTTCCATCATCTACACCTTTTGGAATAGTAACTGATAATCTTTTTGAAGCCTGTTTTTTACCTTGTCCATTACAACTAGAACAAGGATGATTGATTTCTTCTCCAGCACCTGCGCATTGAGGACATGTTTGTTGGACTGTAAAAAAACCTTGGCTTGACCTTACTTGACCATGACCACCACACATCGAGCATACCCCAGCTTCATGCCCAGGTTTTGAACCTGATCCGCTACAGGTATCACATTTTTCGGATGTAGAGAATTTTATGTCTTGCTTCTTTCCAGAAAAAGCCTCTTCCAAAGAAATAGACAAATCATATCTTAAATCCGATCCTCTATTATTTGATCTTCTTGATCTACGGCCCCCTCCAAAGCCTTCTCCAAAAAAGTCTTCAAAAATATCAGAGAAATGATTTGAAAAATCAAAATTTCCAAAACCACCTCTTCCACCACCCCCATTTTCAAAAGCTGCATGACCAAAATTATCATAATTTTGTTTTCTCTCTGAATTTGAAAGTACGTGATAAGCTTCTGATGCTTCTTTAAATTTTTCTTCAGCACCTTTGTCACCCTTGTTTTTATCTGGATGATATTTAACTGCCAGTTTTCTGTAAGCTGATTTTATCTGATCTGCAGAAGCGCTTTTATTTACACCTAAAACTTGGTAATAATCTCTTTTTGCCATAACATGTTATAGACAAACAGTTGTTTTATTAGGCGCTTTTTTCTTTGTTCTCGTCTTTTACTTCTTCAAAATCTGCATCAACAACGTTATCGTCTTTCGTATCTTCTTTCTTTGCGTCTTTTGGAGCATCTTCAGGTTTTGCACCTTGTTGTGATTTGTAGATTGCTTCACCTAATTTCATAGATGCCTGAACTAAATCTTGTGTTTTCTTTTTAATTTCTTCAACATCAGTTCCTTTAAGGGAATTTCTTAGATTTGCTGATGCATCCTCAATAGCTTTTTTATCTGCGTCCGAAACTTTACTTCCATGCTCTTTTAAATTCTTTTCAGTTGAGTGTATCAATGTATCTGCTTGATTTCTTGCATCAACAGCTTCTCTTTTCTTTTTATCTTCCTCTTTATTGGACTCTGCATCTTTTACCATTTGATTGATTTCTTCATCACTTAATCCTCCAGATGCTTGAATTTGAATTTTTTGCTCTTTACCAGTTCCTTTGTCTTTTGCCGATACATTAACTATACCATTTGCATCAATATCAAATGTCACCTCAATTTGAGGAACACCTCTTGGTGCCGGAGCTATACCAACTAATTCGAAATTACCTAAAACTTTATTATCTGATGCCATTTCTCTTTCACCCTGAAGAACTCTGATTGATACGGCAGGTTGATTGTCTTCTGCAGTTGAAAATACTTGGCTTTTTTTTGTCGGAATTGTTGTATTTTTATCTATTAATTTTGTTGATACACCGCCCAACGTTTCTATTCCTAAAGATAAAGGAGTTACATCTAAAAGCAACACATCTTTTACATCACCTTGTAACACGCCAGCTTGAATTGCAGCTCCCATAGCAACAACTTCATCAGGATTTACAGATTTATTAGGATCTTTTCCAAAGAAATTTTTTACTTCTTCAATAACTTTTGGCATTCTAGTCATTCCACCAACTAGTACTATTTCATCTACTTCGCTTGCAGATAAACCTGCATCTTTTAAAGCAGTTTTACATGGTGGAATTGTTCTTGAAATCAGATCTTCTACTAATGCTTCTAATTTAGCTCTAGTCATTTTCAAGTTAATATGTTTTGGTCCAGTTTTATCAGCAGTAATAAATGGAAGATTTATCTCTGTTTGTGTTGCAGATGATAATTCTATTTTTGCTTTCTCTGCTGCTTCCTTTAATCTCTGCAAAGCTAATTTATCAGATTTTAAATCAATACCATTTTCTTTTTTAAATTCTGAAAGCAAATAATCCACAATAGCATTATCAAAATCCTCTCCACCTAAAAATGTATCACCATTGGTTGATTTTACTTCGAATACACCATCACCCAACTCTAGAATTGAAACATCAAATGTTCCACCGCCTAGATCGTATACTGCTATTTTTTTATTAGCTTTTTTATCTAAACCATATGCTAAAGATGCTGCTGTTGGTTCATTTATAATTCTTAAAACTTCAAGACCAGCTATTTTACCAGCATCCTTGGTAGCTTGTCTCTGAGCATCATTGAAGTATGCTGGAACAGTTATAACTGCTTGTTTTACTTCCGAACCTAAATATTTTTCTGCAGTCTCTTTCATTTTTTGAAGTGTGAAAGCTGAAATTTGGGATGGCGAATATTTTTGGCCTTTTGCCTCAATCCATGCATCTCCTTTATCAGAATTAACTATTTTAAATGGAGCAGTTTCTACATCTTTTTTAACTGTTGGATCATCAAAATTTCTTCCAATTAATCTTTTAACTGCAAATATTGTGTTTTCAGGATTTGTAACTGCTTGTCTTTTTGCAGGTTGACCTATTAACTTTTCACCTTCTTCCGTAAATGCAACAACTGAAGGTGTTGTTCTTGCCCCTTCAGCATTTTCTAAAACTTTTGCTTGTGTTCCCTCCATAACAGCTACACAAGAATTTGTTGTACCTAAATCTATTCCTATAACTTTGCTCATATTTAATCCTGTTTGATGCTCATATAAGTGTTAATTTTACAACTACAACCATAATAAATAATTAATTTTTTACCTCTTTTTCTTCATTTTCTTGGTTTTTTTGGTTATTCTGTTTATCTTCAACTTTTTTTTTAGATACAGCTACTAACGAAGGTCTTAGCAACCTATCCTTCATCATAAAACCTTTTTGAATTTCTTGAACTATTGTGCCTTGATCTTTGGTATCATCTTCGACTTCCATCATAGCCTGATGTAAATTTGGATCCAATTTTTCGTTGATTGCTTTAATCGGTTCAATATTATTTTTTTTGAAAATTGAAATCATATCTTTATTAATAATATCAATGTGCTCTATTAATTTTTTTAGTGTATCTTTATCTTTTATAGTTTCGTCACTTTCTAGTGTTTGTTTTGATCTCTCTAAATTATCAAGAAGATTAAGCGTTTCTCTTGCAAATGAAAATCCACCATATTCAAAAGCTTCATCTTTCTCTTTTTCAAATCTTCTCCTTTGATTTTCCATTTCAGCAAATGTTCTAGCAACTTTATCTTTAAGTTTTGCAATTTCATCCTCAGGTGAAAGTTGTTCCTCTTCCTTTCTTTCTCCAGTCTCATCTGAGGCCTGTTTATCTCTACTTAGGTCTGAGTTTTCGTCTTTTAAATTTTGATCTTCTCTATTTTGTGTTTCTTCTTTTTCCATTAAAGTCTATATGGTAAAGAATTCATAAAATTCTAGATGTTAAAAAAAAAAAATAAGGAAATCGTAGTAGGGTCAAATAATGACGGAAAAATAAAAGAAATTAAAGATTTACTGCCCAAATACTACATTATCACTTCTCCAAAAGACTACGGCCTTAAAAGCCCCAAAGAGAATGGAAATACTTTTCTAAAAAATTCATTAATTAAAGCGAAGCATTTTTCAAAAAAAACAAAAAAAATTTGTATCGCAGATGACTCTGGGCTTGAAATTGAATTGCTAAATAATCAACCAGGTATTTTTTCAGCAAGATGGGGTGGAAGAAGGGGTGATTTTAATTTGGCTATATCAAAAGTATATCAAAGACTATCGAAGGTAGATAAAAACTGGAAGTCAAAAAAGATCAAAGCAAGATTTATATGTGCATTAACTATTTATGGATTAAAAAAAAATCCAATCCAATCTTTAGGAGTCATTAATGGTAGAATTTCAAAAAAAAAAATTGGAAATAAAGGTTTTGGCTATGATCCAATTTTCATTCCTGAAAATAAAAGATTAACATTTGGTCAAATGAGTCAAAAATTAAAATTTAAAAATGATCATCGAGCACAAGCTTTTAAAAAAATTAAAAAATTTCTTTAAAACTTTTATCTTGTATTTCATAAAAGTTTAATTGATGGGTGATTGTTTTTTTATTTATTTCAAAGATTCCTATTTTTCCTTTAAATTTATTTTGCTTAATAAATAAATTTTCATTAGTTTTAAAATCATTATTGATTAACAAGTAATATACCAATCCTATTAAGTCATAACTTAAAAAAGAAATCTGATTTGGTATATTTTTGAAGTTTCGAATATATTCTTTTTGAAATATTTCAAAATTATCTTTATTTATTGATGGGAAATATATTGGATGCAATGAAGTTTCCTTTAAAAGACTTTCATCAAACCATTGATTCAATGTAATATATTTTATTCTTTCTGAAGAGATATCTGTATATAATAATGATGTGGCAACACTTTTTAGGCTTTCACTAAAATCAGCAATTATTACTGAGTCAAAATTAATAAAACCTAAAGTATCTTTTTTCTTTAATTCTTCTATTTTCTTCTTTTTATTTAATGTGTTTGAACTTTCTACTCTTTTAATTTCGTTTTCTAAATTTTGTTTTCTTTGTTGATACCTTGTTAAATCCTCTATTTCTTTAGTTAGTAATGTTGGATCTTTACTATATATAAATTTTTCTTTTAATATTAAATTAGATTTCTCAATAGCTTCTTCAATTTCTCTTTTATAATCTGTTTCTGGGATTAAAAATATTGTATTTTTTAAATTATTTTCATTTAAATATTTTTTAATTGTATTTATTTGTGATAATGCATTTACTCCTGCAGAAATTACATTTTTTGGATTATTTCTAATTTTGTTTGTAAAAGATAAAAATGTTACTTCATTTAATTCATCTAAATATTTATTACTCTCATTGAATACTGGTCCAATAATTGTTTTTACACCACTATTATAAAGTTCATTTGACACTTTCAGTGCATCGATCGGGTTTGCTTTGGTATCTTTAGGTATTACTGTTATTCTGTCATCATTTATTTTATTTAACGCCATTCTTGTAGATTTAATAATCGAGTTACCAATATATGAATATTCACCTGATAGAGGTACTATTAAACCTATCTTAATTTTCTCCTCCGATATTGCTTTAAGTTGAGATAAAACGATTATAAGAAAAACTTTTAAAACTATGATATATAATTTTTTCATGGTCATTAAATGTATAATTTTGGAATAAATGATAATTTAAAACCTGGGCTATATTGTGTTTCAACACCAATAGGAAACCTGGGTGATATTACTTTAAGATCTATATACATACTTAATAAATCAGACGTAATTTTGTCAGAAGACACAAGAGTTTCAAGTAAACTATTATCTAGGTTCAATATAAATACAAAATTATTGTCTAACCATAAATTTAATGAAAAAAAAAATGTTAAAAATGTTTTAAATTTATTAAAAGATAACAAAATAATTTCTATCATTTCAGATGCAGGAACTCCAACAATTTCAGATCCTGGTGGAATTTTGATAAATGAATGCATCAAGAATAAAATTAATATATTTCCAGTTCCAGGACCCTCCGCTGCAACAGCGGCTGTTTCTGTAAGCGGCTTTTCAAACAATTTCTTTTTTTGTGGTTTTTTGCCTGATAAAAAGTTGCAAATTGATCAACTTTTTAAAAAAATTTCTAATTTAGATTGCTCAATTGTTTTTTTTATTTCACCCAAAAAAGTAAAAAAAATAAGAGCACAAATCCAAAAATATTTTAATGATAGAAATATTTTAATTACTAGAGAAATGACTAAATTGCATGAAGAATATATTAGAGACAAGGTTAAAAACCTTAATAATATTAACATATCTGAAAAAGGTGAAATTACTGTAGTTATATCAGAGAATTCAAATATACAAAATAGGTTACAAGAAATTGAAGAATCGGTTAAAAAAAAAATTAACAAACTTTTAAAAAAAATGTCAATTAAAGATATCACATCAAAAATTAGTAAGGAAAATAATATATCAAAAAAAATTATTTATGATTATTGTTTAAAGAAAAAAAATGAAATTTAGAAATTTAATTTTTATTGTAACTCTAATTTTAACTCCAGGATGTGTTGGTTATTCATCAACTGGTGTTTTGGGCACAGGTGTTTCGGTTGCAATGGACCCAAGAACTATTGGAACACAAATAGATGACTCTTTAATGCAAAAAAATTTGAGAGCGAAATTAATATTAATGGATAGTACTTATTTGTTAAAAGTAAAGACTAAAGTCTTGGATGGTAGAATATTTATAACAGGTAAAGTGGACACAGTCGAAGAAAAACTAAAAATTACAAAATTAGGTTGGGAAATAAAGGGAGCAAGATCAATTAAAAACGATTTAAAAATTAAAGAAAAGTTTGACTTTAAGCAAACTGCAAAAGATGTGCTGATAACATCTCAATTAAGAACGGCAATGATTGCGAATAAAAAAATAAGGTCTGCTAATTATGATATAGATACATATAAGAAAATAATTTATGTTTACGGAATTTCACAAAATGAAGAAGAAAGGGCCGAAGTTATAAATGAAGCCAAGGAAGTTCTTGATGTGGAAGATGTAGTTACAAGCATTTTTTTAGTTGAAGACTTGAGAGTTGTAAAAAATTAATTTGGTTTTTTGTAATTAATCACTCCCGCTGAATATGCTGCAACAGATGCTAAATTTAATATATCTGATGTTGAGGATCTAAGTGGAGCTATTTCTATAGCTTGACCTAAACCGATTAATAGTGGTCCAATAACTTTAGCACCACCCAAAGTTTTCATTATTTTATATGTTATTGCAGCACTATGTTGACCCGGCATAATTAATATATTTGCATTACCAACTATCTCAGAGAATGGATAAAGGTCTCTGTATTCGTCACTTAAGGCTACATCTGGCTGCATATCTCCATCAAACTTAAAATTAACTTTTTTATTTTTTAAAATTTCTACTGCATCTCTTATATGTTTAGTTCTAGCTGTAATTGGTTGACCGAATGTTGAATGTGAAAGAAAAGCAACTTTTGGTTCAAAACCAAATAATTTTGCAACTCTAGATGCAGAAATAGCTATTTCGGAAAGTTGTTCAGATGTTGGATATTCGTGGACACTTGTATCTGCAATAAAAACCGTCTTGCCCTTATTTACAATCATATTCAATCCAAACATAATTTCTCCCGGTCTAGCATCTATAACTTTTTTTACTCTATCAAGAGATTGTCCATACCTTCTCGAATTTCCAGTAACCATTGCATCAGCATCACCACATGCAACCATGCAAGAACCCCATATAACTCTGTCATTTCTAACCATTTTATCACAATCTCTTTCAAGCAATCCTTCTTTTCTTTGTAGTTTTTTAAACAGATAATTTACATATTTTTTTCTTTTGTCGTTTAAAGTAGAGTTCACAATTTCAATATCAAAGTTTTCTCCGTAACCTATCTCTCTCAGTTTTTCTTTAACAACTTTTTCTTTAGCAACCAAAATAGGTGTGCCTAGTCCACTATTTTTAAATGCTATAGCTGCCTTTAAAGTATTTTCATCTTCGCCATCAGCAAACACAACTTTTTTGTTTGTTTTTTTAATTTGGTTATTTATTCCTTGCATAATTGTTACAGATGGATCAAGCCTTTGTTTTAACTGTTCAGAATATTGATCAAAATTTTCTATTTTTTTTCTAGCAACACCAGATTTTATAGCAGCTTTTGCTACTGCTACTGGTATTACACTTATTAACCTTGGGTCAAAAGTAGATGGAATAATATATTCTTTTCCATAATTAGGTCTTTCACCACCCATTGCAGCCGCAACCTCATCAGGCACAAATTCTCTTGCAAGTGAGGCGATAGAATTAGCTGCTGCAACTTTCATCTCTTCATTAATAGTTTTTGCTCTAACATCTAATGCTCCTCTAAATATGTAAGGAAACCCTATTAAATTATTTACTTGATTTGGATAATCTGATCTACCAGTTGCAATTATTGCATCATCCCTTACTTCTTCTATATCTTCTGGTTTGATTTCTGGATCTGGATTTGCACATGCAAATATAATTGGATTTTTTGCCATTTTTTTTACCATACTTTTTTTTACAACACCTGCAGCGGATAAACCTAAAAATACATCTGCATTTTTCATAGCATCATCTAAACTTTTATCATTTGTTTCTACTGCAAACTCTTTCTTCCATGTGTTAATATCTTTTCTCTTTTTATTTATTACGCCTTTTGTATCCAACATTTTGATATTATTTTTTGGAATACCTGTACTTCTAAACAATTTTGCACATGCCATAGCTGCAGCACCCGCACCATTAATCACTATTTTAATTTTTTTTAAGTTCTTTTTTGCAATATCCACAGCGTTAATTAATGCAGCTGTTGTTATGATTGCCGTCCCATGTTGATCATCATGAAATACAGGAATATCTAAAATTTTTTTTAATTCTTCTTCGATTATAAAACAGTTTGGAGCTGCAATGTCTTCAAGATTTATACCACCAAAACTTTTTGCGATATGCCTTATTGAATTAATTATTTCTTTTGTATCTTCTGTGTCTATTTCTAAATCTATAGAGTCTATATCTGCAAATCTTTTAAATAGAACTGCTTTTCCTTCCATCACTGGTTTTGATGCTATCGCACCCAAATTTCCTAGCCCTAATATTGCTGATCCATTACTAATTACTGCAACTAGGTTCCCTTTAGTAGTATATTCATATGCCAATTCAGGATTGTCAGCTATTGCTTTTACAGGAGCCGCAACACCAGGGGAATAAGCGAGGGCCAAGTCTCTTTTTGTAGTTACAGGCTTAGATGAAATGATCTCTATTTTGCCAGATTTATCGTTAGTATGAAAATCTAAAGCTTCTTTATCGGAATAATGTTCAATTTTGTTTTTTTTCATTGTTTGTTTAGATATACAAAAGGATTAAGTTACTAATATGATTTATGAATTTAATTAAGTCAACAGGCACATTTAGTCTGTTCGTTATTCTAAGCAGAATTTTAGGATATATTAGAGACTTTTTTATAGCTATTTATCTTGGTTCGGGACCAATTGCTGATTCATTCTTCGTAGCATTTAGAATACCAAACACCTTTAGAAGATTATTTGCAGAAGGTACTTTTAATGCAGCATTTGTTCCATCTTACACATCAGAACTTCTCTCTAGTAAAAAAAAAGGTCAGAAATTTGCAAACTCAGTATTTAATTTATTGGTTTTAGCACTTTTAAGTCTAACAATATTAGTCGAGATTTTTATGCCAAGCTTCATAAAACTGATCGCTCCTGGCTTCTCAGATTTAGATGAAAAGTTCAAATTAGCTGTTGATTTAACTAGAATTACTTTTCCATTTTTATTTTTTATAAGCATAGCATCTTTTTTTTCAGCAATTTTAAATTCACATAACAAATTTTCAGCCGCCGCCGCCGCTCCTCTTTTTTTAAATATATTATTAATAATATGTTTTCTAATTATAAAAAATGATACAGATTTAGTTTACTATTTAAGTTATGCTGTAACACTTGCAGGAATTATACAATTTATATTTTTAATTATTTTTACTAGAAAATATTTTTATCCTGATCTTGATTTTAATTTCCAAATAGATAAAAAAATAAAATTTTTTTTTAGGAAACTTTTACCAAGTATATTTTCATCCGGGGTTACCCAAATAAATATATTAGTTGGAACTATAATTGCTTCTTTAGAAGCAAGTGCAGTTTCATATTTGTATTATGCAGACAGAATATATCAGATTAACTTAGCGATAGCAGGGATTGTAATTGGTATAATTATTCTGCCCAACTTAAGTAGATATGTTAAGAGTAAAAACAAAATAAAATTGGAAATTTTACAAAATAAGTCTTTAGAGTTGAGTTTATTTTTAAGTCTTCCTGCTACACTTGCATTAATTTTTGCCTCCGAAGAAATTGTTTCTGCTCTTTTTGGATATGGATCTTTTAACGAAGAAAGTGTTAAAAATTCAGCACGTGCATTATTTTATTTTGCATTAGGTCTACCCGCATTCTCGATGATAAAAATATTTTCAAGTTTTATATTTGCAAGAAATGATACTAAAACACCTTTTTACTTTTCATTGATTTCTGTAACTTTAAATATTGTTGTTAGCTTATCTTTATTCAGTAAATTTGGGTTTATTATAATTCCCATAGCAACAAGTATTTCCTCTTGGTTGAATGGCTTGTTACTGTTGGTATTTGTCCTAAACAAAAATTACTTTAATTTTAACGATTCGTTTTTCATACAGCTATTTAAAATATTTATTGTAAATTTAATTTGTTTGGGATTATTTAAAATATTAATAAAGTATTTTAGTAATTATTTTATATTTACAAATAGTTATAAATTTTTAGCAATTATATTATTAGTTCTTTTAACTTTTGCTTTTTATTTGTTAATTTCAATACTCATTAAGGCCTTTAAAATATCTGATATTAAATTAAACTATTAAATTATGTCTAAAAAAATTTTTTCAGGAGTTCAACCAACAGGAAATTTACATCTTGGCAATTACATAGGAGCAATAAAAAATTTTGTTGATTTACAAAATAATAAAGATAACAACTGCATTTTTTGCGTTGTTGATCTTCATGCCATTACGGTAATGCAAGATCCTACAGAGTTGAAAAATAATATTAGAGAGACAGCAGCAGCATTTATTGCAAGCGGTATTGATCCCAAAAATAGTATAATATTCAATCAATCTTTAGTTCCTGCACATTCTGAGGGTTCGTGGATTTTAGGATGTATTGCTAGAATGGGTTGGCTAAATAGAATGACACAATTCAAAGAGAAAGCTGGTAAAGATAAGGAAAAAGCTAGTGTTGGTTTATATATTTATCCAATTCTAATGGCCTCTGATATACTTTTATATGATGCTACCCATGTTCCAGTAGGAGATGATCAAAAACAGCATCTAGAACTTTGTAGAGATATAGCTCAAAAATTTAATAATGAATATAAATGTCCAGATTTGTTAAGACCTCCTGAGCCTCTAATACAAAAAAATTTTTCAAGAATAATGAGTTTGAAAGATGGCACAAAAAAAATGAGTAAGTCAGATATCGCTGAAGGAAGCAGGATCAATTTAACAGATACCGAAGATCAAATTATTAACAAAATAAAAAAAGCAAAAACAGATAACGATATTTTGCCTGGAAACGAAGAGGGACTTAAGGACAGACCTGAAGCAGAAAATTTGATGGGCATTTATTCTAGCTTAATCAATCAAAATATTGCTGATACATTAAACGAATTTGAGGGAAAAAATTTTTCTGATCTAAAAGATAAACTATCTGAAATAATTGTGGCAAAATTGTCACCTATATCTAAAGAAATACAGAAATTGTTATCAGATAAAAATTATATAGATCAAATTTTAGTTGATGGAGCAGCAAAAGCGGAGGATATTTCATCTAAAAAAGTTAAAAAGATAAAAGAAATAGTTGGTTTTTAATCATTTAATAATTTGAAATAAACATTATATAAAACCCATGTTTATACAAACTGAAAATACGCCAAACCCAAATTCGTTAAAGTTTCTACCTGGTAGAAGGGTATCTAATAATGGTCCATTAGAAGTTTTAAATCAAGATGATACAAATAATTCACTGATAAAGAACTTACTAAAGATAAATGGAGTAACTGGAGTATTTTTAGGGGAAGATTTCTTTTCTATAAATAAAGAAGAGAATAAAAAATGGGAAGATATTCAGCATATTGTTATATCTTATGTCAATGAGCATTATGCAAATGGCAATACATGCATTATTGATAAAACAAACGAAGAAGAGCAAAACAAAAATTATTCAGAAATTGAAAAAAAAATTATAAGTATTTTAGATTCTAAAATCAGACCTGCTGTTGCAAGAGATGGAGGAGATATAAAGTTCCAAGAATTCAAGGATGGAAAAGTTAAAGTTTTGTTAAAAGGCAGTTGTTCAGGCTGTCCATCTTCAACTCTCACTTTAAAAAAAGGTGTTGAAAACTTGCTTTGTCATTATATTCCTGAAGTTAAAGAAGTTTTAGCTGTATAATTAAGTAATAATAATTATATTGAAATTAATGGCTACACGTACAAAAAATAAAAGTATTAAACTAAAGCAAAAGAAAAATAATGTCTTTAGATTTTCTGCAATTTGTATTTTTTTAATATTCACGTTCTTTTCTTTACCGACTTTGAGCAATTTTATAGATAAAAATATAAATTTCAAAAAATCTGTAATCTCAAATGCTGGTATAAATTTTGACCAAGAACTAGACAAAAGAAAAAAAATTCTTGATGGAGAGAAAGAAACTAATACAAAAAATTTAAGTTTAAAAAATATTTTTGCTGATATCGATTTTTTTAATACAGATGATGAGGGACAAAATTCAATAAGGTTCGATGCAAGAACAATTGAGCAATTATTTAAAGATACTAACTATAATCTTGAAAAAGTCAGAAAGACAAAGCTGGTTAACATTGGAAATAAAATCGACCATCTTCCAAAAGAGATTAAAAGTATTGAGAGTTCAAAGAAGAGAAAGAAACTATTTATTCAAATAGTTTTACCATTGATCATAGAGGAGAATGCTAAAATTAGACTAGATAGAAAAGAATTATTTAGAATATTAGCTAAGAATATCAACACGCAAAAAGAAAAGAATTGGTTAAAAGAAAAATTTAAACAATATGGTTTGAAAGATGGAGATTTTTATTCTCTGAAAGTTAGAATGGATGAAATACCAGTCTCTTTGGCACTTGCTCAAGCCGCTAAAGAAACTGGATGGGGGACATCTAGATTTGCACAAGAGGGTAATGCATTATTTGGACAATGGACTTGGAATGGTGATGGAATTAGACCAGCAGGTGTCGATAAAGATGCAAAACACAAAGTTGCAAAGTTTGCAGTTCTTAAAGCATCAGTAAGAGCATATCAGCGAAATTTAAATACTCATAGCAGTTATATCGAATTTAGAAAAGAAAGAGCAATTCAAAGAGATAATGATGAAAAACTAGATAGTTTAAAGCTAGTTAATTACCTAGATAAATATGCGGAAACAGGACAGGAATACATTGAAGTATTAAAAAAAATTATAAAACAAAATTCTCTTACAGATTTTGATGATGTAAATGTTATGCCAACAAGTAATAAGACTAAAAAATTAATTTAATTTTGAACAAATTGGAAACCAGAAAATCTCCATCCTATTTCATCTTTTAGAGAACAATTGATTCTACCTCTTCTTTCAATAAATTTTTCTGCAAAATTAATATTTAATATATTGTCAATTAACACAATTTTAGTTTTTCTCCATCTTGACCCTTCATTTGAAAAGCAATTAATATTTTCCAAATTTTTTTGATCTTTAAAAAATTCTATTGTCATTTTTGGTGGATTTTCTCCATCATTCATAAATTTGTTTTCAGGTTTTACAGTTTTATACTGAAGTGGTAAATAAGATATTACCTCTCTAAATCTTTTTGGCTCACCGTATTTCTCGTTTATAGGGAATCTGGGTAGTTCATATTTATCTTTGTTTAAATCAATAACACCTGAATGTTGACCAAATGCAAATTTAAAGTTATTTGAGATAAAATTTTTTTGTTCTAGGTTATACTCGCCAAAAGGGTATGAAAAAAAACTTGGATTATAACCTAATTTATCATTAAAAATTTTAATTGATTTCTCAATATCTTCTACAAACTTTTGAAATGTAAATTTTGTCAAATAATCGTGCGAGTGTGAATGATTACCAATAAATGCAAAATTTTCTTTTTCTATTTCTCTTATTTGACTCCAACTCATATATCCTTTGTTACCAACTGTTTCTGTCGAAACAAATAAAATAAATGGAATTTTTTCTTCTTTTAAAATTGGCCAAGCATTTTTATAAAACGAAGAAAATGCATCATCAATAGTTAGCAAAATTTTCTTTTGTTCCTTAACTTTTTTAAAACTTTTTGAAAATTCACTAGGATTATAAAAATTTAAATTGTTTTCTTTTATTAAATTAATATGTTTTTTGAATATATCTAATCTTATATTTGTTGATGGATACTTATTTTCTTCAAATCTATGATACATTATTGCCAAAACACCCTGTTCATTTTTAAAATATTTTTTATTTACTACTTCAGCTTTAACGTTTAAAAAAATAGTAAAAAAAATGAATACTTTAGTTATCAATGCTGCGGATGATAAAATTTTATTTTCTCTCATAAATAACATAGAATCTTATACTACCACTCATATAAACAGTAGAGAAAATTTTGATAAAATAATGATATTAATTTTGGATTTCTTAAATGAGCATAATTTAAATTTAGATAAAATAAGTGAAATATTTGTGAACCAAGGCCCAGGCAAAATCTCAAGTATTAGAAATTCAATAGCGATTGCTAAAGGTATTGCTTTTGCAAAAAATATTGATTTATATGGATTTTTAAGTAAAGACATAACTGAGAAAGGTCTAGATCAGTTAGTAAAAACCGATAAAAAAAATTTTACAAATATTAATTTGATTAAACCCCTTTACTCGAGTTAAAATATATTATGTTAGAAACTATTGAAGAAAAATGCCAAAAAAATGGAGTTAAACTTACAGACCAAAGAAGAATAATTGCGAGAGTAATATCCGAATCTAAAAAAACATATGGAGAGTCCGATCACCCAGATGTTGATGAATTATATAATAGAGTTTCTCAAATAGACGCAAAAATTAGTATTGCTACTGTCTATAGAACAGTTAAACTTTTTGAAGAAGCGGGCATCTTAACAAAACACGATTTTAAATCTGGTAAGGCAAGGTATGAGTTAAATGATGATCATAATCATTTAATTGATATTAAAACAGGAGAAATTATAGAATTTGTTGATGAAGAGATAGAGGAGTTACAAAAAAAAATTGCTGACAAATATGGTTATAAGTTGGTTGATCATAAATTAGAATTGTACGGAATCAAAAAAAAATAATTCATGCATAAAAAGGTTTTTATAAAGACATTTGGTTGTCAAATGAATGAATATGACTCTAATAGGATATACGATGCTGTTAAAGCAATAGGATATAATAAAACAGAAAATCAAGATGATGCTGACTGTTATATTTTGAATACATGTCATATTCGAGACAAGGCCAAGGATAAAGTTTATCATGAGATTGGCAGAGTAAAAAAATTATATAAAGATAAAAAAAAACCAATCATGGTTGTTGCAGGTTGCGTTGCTCAAGCTGAAAATACTGAGATGCTTAATAGAGAGAAATATATAGATTTAGTTATAGGTCCTCAATCTTATCAAAAAATAAATAATCTTTTAAAAAGCTTTGAAGAAGAAAATAAAGTTGAGGAAACTGAATTTGATTCAGTTTCAAAGTTTAGATACTTCGATAATATTAAAAATAACAATACAAATGTTTCATCTTTTTTAACAATTCAAGAGGGCTGTGATAAGTTCTGTCACTTTTGTGTTGTACCTTATACTAGAGGACCAGAATATTCTCGACCATTTAAAAGTATTATTGATGAAGCTGAGATATTGATAAAGAACGGATCTAAAGAAATAACTTTTCTTGGTCAAAACGTAAATGCATATTCTTATATAGATGGATCCAGAGAGTACCGACTATCAGATCTAATTAACACACTCAGCAAATATAACGAAATAAGTAGAATAAGATATACCACTTCTCATCCAAGAGATATGACAGATGATCTTATTGAATGTTACAAAAATTCAAAAAAATTAATGCCTTTTGTTCATTTACCGATACAAAGTGGTTCTGATAGAATATTAAAAATGATGAACAGAAAGCATACCGTAAATTATTATTTAAATATTTATGAAAAATTAATAAAAATTAATTCTGATATAAAATTTTCCAGTGACTTTATTATTGGATACCCTGGAGAAACGGAGAATGATTTTAAAGAGACCTTAAATTTAGTTGATAAAATTAAATTTATAAATTCATTTTCTTTTATTTATAGTCCAAGACCAGGAACAAAGGCTGCAGAACTAGAGATTACTGATAAAAACAAACTTAAAAGCAGACTGATAACTATTCAGGATAAATTGTTTAGCAATCAAATAGAATTGAACAAGTCATTGGAAGGCAAAACCTTAGATATACTTGTAGAAAATAAACTTGAAAACCAAAATAAATTTTTTGGTCGAAATAAATTCTTAAATTCAGTAATTTTCGATGGTAATGAAAGTCATATTGGCAAATTAATAAAAGTTAACATTGAAAAAAGTAATCAAAATTCTTTATTTGGTAAAGTAATAGATAAAATGAAAGCAGCATAGCTTGAAAAATTTTGTAAAACCAAAAATCAATTCTGATCTAAAATTTGTCTATTCAGAAAATAATACCATAAGTATAGTATTTCAAAGTAATGAATTATTGCTAGGTGTTTTGGGAGAATTTAATAATAATTTAAAAGAACTAGAAAAAATTACAAAAACTAGCATTTACTCAAGAGGAAACTCGATTTTATTAAAAAATACTTCTGAAAAAAATGAATTAATAAAGAATGCAATTCAATTTCTTGTAGATCAATTTTTAAATAATGGAACATTAGAAAAAAAGGATATAGAGTCATCAGTAAACAAATTTATGATTGACGAGAAAGTTACAAATAAAAGCGGAAATGTAGAATACATAATAAAAACTCCAAAAAAATCTGTAATACCAAGATCAGAGAAACAAAAAAATTATATTAGAGCTTTAAAAGAGTCAGATATTGTTATTTCTGCAGGACCAGCTGGAACTGGTAAAACTTTTCTTGCAGTCGCAGTTGCCTTAACCATGTTACTTGAAAAAAAAATAGAGCGTATCATTTTATCCAGACCAGCAGTGGAAGCCGGAGAGAGATTGGGTTTTTTACCAGGAGATATGAAAGAAAAAGTTGATCCTTACTTAAGACCTCTTTACGATTCATTATATGACTTATTAGATTTTGAAAAAATTCAAAAAAAAATAGAAGTTGGAGATATTGAAATTGCCCCACTTGCTTTTATGAGGGGAAGAACTCTAAAAAATTCTTTTGCAATTCTTGATGAAGCACAAAATGCCACCGATACTCAAATAAAAATGTTCTTAACAAGAATTGGTGAAAATTCCAAAATAGTTATTAACGGTGATCCTTCCCAAATAGACTTACCAAATAAAACAATGTCAGGTTTAAATAGATCAAAAAAATTACTTGTTCATTTAAATGAGATTTCTGTAGTAGACTTCGATCATACGGATGTTGTAAGACATCCGTTAGTTTCCAAGATTGTCAAGGCTTATTCTGATAAAAATTCAGATTAATGATTAAAGCCAACATAGTTTTAGATAAAAAAATTTGGGAAAAAAAATTAAAAAAACCAGAGCTATACTTCAAAAAGAAATTAAACAAATTATCTAAATTTAACTCTTTCAAAAATAAAAACCAAGAATTCACTGTGATGCTTACTAATAATAAAAAAATGAAAGATTTAAATTTAAAGTTTAGAAATAAAAATATTTCAACAGATGTACTTTCTTTTCCTCTTAAAATTAAATTAAAAAATAAATTATATTTAGGAGATATAGCAATTTCTTTTGAAATAATTCATCGAAGAGCAAAATTATCTAGTTTTGATCATGAATTAGATAAAATGTGGATACACGGTTATTTACATCTCTTAGGACATGATCATAAAAAAAATAAAGATTATTATTTAATGAAGAAAAAAGAAAATTTAATATTTAAAAAATTGAATAAAATAAATTGAACTCTATTCTAGAAAATAAAGCGTACTTATTTCTAATATGCTTACTTTTAGGTATACTAACGTCATTTAGTTTACCTCCTTATAATTTAGTTTTTATTAATTTTTTAACACTTCCGGTATTACTTTACATATTAGTTAATTATGTAGATAACAAAACTATCTCATTTTTTGTTGGTTGGATCTTTGGATTTGGTTATTTTATTTCTAACCTTTATTGGATTACAAATTCTTTGACATTTGATGTAAATTTTAAATTTATTATTCCATTTGCATTAATATTAATTCCTTTATTTCTGGGAATTTTTTATGGTTTAGTTACTTTTCTATGCAATTTTTTTAATTTAAAAAATAAAATCTCATCAATTTTAATCTTCTCAATTTTTTTTGGTGTAATTGAGTTTATAAGAAGTTTTATTTTTGGTGGTTTTCCTTGGAATTTAGTAGTGTTTAGTCTTTCAAATAATTTACCTTCTTTACAAATTTTATCTTATGTAGGAACTTATTCATTAAATTTATTATCAGTAACTATATTTTTATTGCCAGTAATATTTTTTTTTAAATATAGAGCCTTGTCCAAGTTTTTAATTTTTAGTCTTAGTTTAATTTTAGTAGTAATCAATTTCTTATATGGAAAATTTATTATTAAAAATTTTGATAGAAAAAAACACGATAACTTAGGTTCCATTATTCGAGTTATCTCTCCAAACATACCTATCGAGAGATTCTTAT
>CACGFJ010000015.1 GCA_902572225.1 uncultured Pelagibacteraceae bacterium
TCTAAATGATCTCTGCTTAAATTAGTGAATATAGATGTGATAAATTTAATGCCATGTAGTCTTTTTTGATGCAGACCATGACTTGATGCTTCTAAAATAACATTTTCAATTTTTTTATTTTTTAAATTTGTAAGTATTTTATTAATTTTAATTGCATCAACAGTTGTATTATCAAGTTTTGAACTAACACCATTTGATTTGACGCCTAAAGTTCCAATTGAGGCTACTCTTTTTTTATTAAGTTTTAATATCTGATAATAGAAATTGGCTATAGAGGATTTACCATTAGTTCCAGTTACAGCAATAATATTATTTGGTTTTTTGTTATAATATTTATTTGCAAAATTTGATAAGGCCAATCTAGGATCACTTACTTTTATATATAATACACCTTTATTAATACCTGTTTTAACCTTATTTGATACAATTATTCGAGATCCTCTAGATATAGCATCATTTATAAAATTATTTCCATTCAATTTACTACCCTTTATGGCAAAAAATATAAAATTTTTTTTTATTTTTTTTGAATTAAATTCAAATCCATTAAATCTTCTATTGCTGAAATCTTTGTTAAGATTTTTAAAAAAGTTTTTTAATATCATTATGAAATTTCTTAATATTTTATGGCTAAAATAGGCCCGATTTTTTCAATTATATTTTTGGCAACCTCAACTGAAGTCCAGCCAGCAGTATTAAAAGGTGTGCCTACTATCTTTCTTTCTTTACCGTCATAATATTCATAAATATAAGTTTCACTCAATTTTGGTTCATCTAACAAAACAATTAAAACATATTTTGGAGAAGATATTGGAAAAATTGAAGCAAAAGTATTTATTTTTTTTTTTGAATATTTACCCTTTATAGATTTTTGAGCTGTTCCTGTTTTTCCAGCAATTTCATAACCGGGAATATTTGCTAAATTAGCTGTACCCTGTTCGGATGTTACAATTTTTCTCAATATTTCATTAATTTTATTCGAATTTTCTTGTGTTATTATTTGTTCACCTCTTTTCAATTTTTTTTCTTTTTTAATTAAAGTTGGTTTTATTTTATATCCACCATTTGCAATTATTGCATAGGCTTTTGCAAGTTGAAGTGGTGTGGTTGTTATACCATGACCGTATGCTGATGTAGCTAATTTACATTTTCCCCATTTAAACGGAATTGGATTTCCAACTTCCTCTAAATCAAATTGTATTTTATTTAATAAATCTAAATTTTCTAGAAAATCTTTAAAATTTTCTAAACCGACTTTCTGAGCAATTTTGATTGAACCAATATTTCCAGATCTAATTAATATTTCTTCTGCAGTAAGACTAGATGGAATATCCATATCATATTCAGAGATTGACCTTCCTGCACATTTTATTTTTTTTGGTAGATTTTTAAAAAGGGTATCTTTTTGGATAACATTTTGTTGAAGTCCAGCGGCCAATGTAAATGTTTTAAAAACTGATCCAAGTTCATAAACACCTTTTGTGGATCTGTTTATAAATTTTTTATCAGAAATATCTTCTCTTTTATTTAAATCAAAATCTGGTATGGAAACCATCGATATAATCTCACCGCTGTTAACGTTCATTAAAATAGCTGTACTTCCATAACTATTAAAAATTTCTTGAAATCTTATCAATTCCTCTCTTATCAAATATTGTATTTCAGTATCTAAAGAAAGCTTTAATGGCTTGTTTGAAGTTGTTAATTCATAGTCAAAAGATTTTTCTATACCAGACACACCGTTGTTATCTGTATCAATCTGTCCCAAAATATGACTGAAGAGATTACCGTTAGGATAAACTCGAGCAATGTTTTCTTCCTCTTTAAAAGATTTTTCTCCCAGTAATTTTATTTTTTCTAGTTTTGCTGGAGATATTTTCTTTTTGACATAAAAAAACTTTTTTCTGTTGATTTCCTTTTCAAAATTCTTTTCAGGAAATATTAATTTTAAAGAAATTAATAATTTTTCTTTATTAATTAATTGATTTGGATTTATTCCTAAATTAGTCACACGCACAGTCTTGGCAATAATATTTCCATTTCTATCCATAATAGATGCTCTATATTTCTCTTTTTCTTTTACAGTCTGGGCTTGTTTTGCATTCTGCAATCCTAAATAGATAGTTTTAGAAGTAAAAATTATTGTAATTATAAAAAAGATGAAGAAAATAAATGATATACGTTCAAAAGATATTTTTAAATTTGATCTGTTTTCTTCAAATTTGAAATTTTCGTCAATATTATTCATTATTTAATTTAAAAATTTTTAAATCTGTAATTTCCTTTTTTTTTAATTCTTTATCAAAATATATTTTAGAATATTCCATTAATTTATTTGGTGATGTAAGATAATTGTAATCAAATAAAACTAATTCATAAATATCATTGAGAGCTCTGATATCTTCTTGAATTTCAAAAATTTTTTTGTCGAGTTTTTTTGTCGAATTTTTTGTGAACGCAGTTGAAATTATAAGAATAATAATTGGGATAAATAAAAGAATTTTTTTATACATCAAAGTTTAAATTTTCTATCTCTTGTAAGTAATTAAAATTACTAACAAATTTTTTAAATTTACATCCGTTCTCTATTTTATATGCAAATCTAAGTTTTGCCGACCTTGAGGGGGGATTAATATTAATCTCACTGGATGATGGAACTATTGGTTTTTTTTTGGTTAAATTAAAATACTTTTTAGTTGAAATACCTTTTGGTAAATATCTAGAAGAATTTTTTACTTCTGAGTATTCTTTAAAAAAAAACTTTACTATTTTATCCTCGATAGAATGAAAAGTAACAACTGCTATTACTCCACCAATTGGTAAAATATTATATGCTTTGATTAAACCATTTATCAACTCGGTTATCTCTTTATTAACAAAAATTCTAAGAGCTTGAAAAATTTTAGTTGATTTGTTTTTTCCGCTTTTCTTTTTTTTTACACCTTCAATGATTTCTACTAAATTTTCAGTTTTAATTTTTTTATTTTCTCTTAATTGCACTATTTTTTTTGAAATTGGTTTTGCATATTTTTCATCACCGAAATACTTGAAAATTTTATAGAGACTTTGTTGGCTCATTTTTGAAATTACATCATCACAAGAAAAATCATTTAATCCCATTCTCATGTCTAGTTTGCCTTTGCTATTAAAAGATATGCCTCTATTTAGATCAGAAATCTGATTTAATGAATATCCCAGATCAAAAATAATTGCTTTAATATTATCTTCCTTTATTTGATCGATATCTGAAAATTTTTTGTTATAAAATTTAAACCTTCTTTTAAACTTTGTGTGGAATTGATTAGCTACACTATCGACAGAATTATCTCTATCCAGTGCTACAATATTATTTAAGTTATTCTCTAATATCTTTTTTGAATAACCGCCTGCACCAAATGTGCAATCGATAAATGTGCCACCATAAAGAGGGGAAATAATACTAATTAATTCATTTAGTAATACTGGAAAATGTTTTTCCAGATTTATGGTGGCATTCATTTATTTTTTTGAAGACCATTAATTCTTTTGTCTTCTCAAAAATGCTGGAATTTCTAAATCTTCTTCTTCCTCAGAGTTTATTTCTTCTGGTGAGGTTGATAACTCCTCTTTAGCATCTGAATTAAATAGCTCTGGGGTGTCATCATCACTCAACTCAAAATTCTCCAAACCGTTATTTTCAGATACTTGCTCATCTATATTTCTTTCAAGTTCAGAATTTACTGAGATAGCTACAGGTGCTTCGGTTTGCTCTAAATCCTCACCATTTATAGTGCTTGATGAATCATTTGCATAATTAGTATCTATGCTTTTAGAACTCAATTCTTCACTTTTCTCTTCTTCCTCTATTTTAAGAGCGTTAGCTCCACTAGTTATAATTGAATTATTATTTGTAAATTGGAAAGATTGAGTTGATGCAGAATTTGAAAACTCAGAATAACCTGGATTTCTATTTTGAATTCTATGTACCATGTTAATTACCGATTTAGGTTCGGGTTGTTGTCCATCTAATGCAGTAGCAACAATAGAAACTCTCATTAAACCATCTAAACTATCATCCGTTATAGCTCCTATAATTAATTCTGCCTCTGGATCGACTTCGGCTCTTACTTTATTCACAGCCTCATCCACTTCAAATAATTTTAAATCTTTGCCTCCAGTGATATTAACTAAAAGTCCTTTTGCTCCTTTTAAAGAATAATCATCAATCAGTGGATTATTGATTGCTGACTCAGCAGCTTTGACAGCTCTTCCTTCTCCTTCAGCTTGACCTGTGCCCATCATAGCTTTACCCATTGAACTCATAACAGTTTCAACATCAGCAAAATCAAGATTTATAAGCCCTGGTCTAACCATTAAATCAGTTATACTTTGAACACCATGAAGCAAAACATCATTTGATAAAGCAAAAGATTCTTCAAAAGTTGTTTGTTCACTTGCAATCTTAAATAAATTTTGATTTGGAACAACTATAATAGTATCAACATGTTTTCGAAGTTCTTCTAAGCCTTGTTGAGCTTTTCTCATTCTTGAAGGGCCCTCATATAAGAAAGGTAGAGTTATAACCCCGACTGTTAAGATATTAAGTTCTTTTGCAGCTCTAGCAATTACATGAGCAGATCCAGTTCCAGTTCCACCACCCATCCCGGCTGTAATGAAAACCATATTTGCGCCCTGCAATATATTTACAATTTCATTTAAAGACTCGTCTGCAGCAGCTTGACCTATATCTAGTTTTGCACCCGCTCCTAGCCCTTTAGTTAAATTTAATCCCATTTGTATTTTTGTTTGTGCCTTACTTAATCTTAAATCTTGGGCATCTGTATTAACTGCAATAAACTCAACGCCTTGAAGGCCAGCCTCAATCATTCCATTGATTGCATTTCCACCCGCTCCTCCTACTCCTAATACTAGAATTCTAGGTTTTAGCTCTTTTATATCTGGTGTTTTAAAGTTTATTGTCATATTTCTCCCCTTTTAGTTATTAAATTGCTTTTCCCATTTAAGACTTGCTCGATTAATATTGGATTTTTTTCTAGCGGTTGCCCTAAATTTTTCAAAATATGTTGGTTCCCAAATTTGAAATGTTTTGCCTTGACCAACAAATAACATGCTGTTTTTAATTCTTGCATGTTTTAGTAATTTTGTCGTTATTTGAACTCTACCCTCACTATCAAATTGTAAATTTGTACTTTCTGATAATATAGATGTTGCAAAATAATCTTTCTTTTCTTCAAATGGATTCAATGAGTCTATTGCATTAGATATTTTTTCAATTCGATCTTGTGGCCATGCCTCAATACATAAATTATTAAATGATGGATAACAAATTATTCCATTGTAGCCTATGTTTGATAAATACGATCTATATGATGCAGGCACTGAAACCCTTCCCTTTTTGTCCAATTTGTTTTCGTAGGTTGATAAAAACATAAACCATATTATCCTAAATTTGGGTTTTTATGGGATATTATGGGTTTTATTTGTTAGCGTCAATAGCTAATATTATGTAACTCTAATGTAAAAAATTAATAATTATTTGGATTTATTATAATGAAATGCCAGATAAACTATAAGCCGGGTTCTGTCTTTTAAACTTATCATTTATCTAGGCTTTAAATCACTTTAAAGCTCAAGCAACTAACCCTGATGACTAGCCAAAGACTGCTTTTAGTTATTTCTAACAATGTCATCTCTACTCAGTCTTGCTCCCAGTGGGGTTTTCCATGCGCTAGTTGTTACCAACTTAGCCGGTGTGCTCTTACCACACCTTTTCACCCTTGCCTTGATAAGGCGGTTTATTTTCTGTGGCACTATCCCTAGGGTTTCCCCCGCCAGCTGTTAACTGGCACTGTGTCTTTGTAGAGCCCGGACTTTCCTCTTTAAAAATTAAAGCGATAAGTCATTTATCTGGCAGTTAAGAAATATTCCTTTTTTTTTAAATTTCAACTAAATTTAATTCAATTAAATCAAGGATTTTAGAATTTCATAAGACTCTTGATCAACAGTGCTAATAATTAATTTTGGCCTGAATCTTCTTTGAAAGCTTTTATAAATTTTAATTTTTTCTTCATTATTTTTTGATGATTTATAACCAAATTTAAAAAGCAATTTATAAAAATTTTTACTGTCTGTCAGTTTTTTTTTTCTTAAATATTTACATTTTTTTTCATTTAAATTATGCCATAAAGATATTTTTTTTTTATTAAGTAATTTCCAGGGAAATTTTTCTCCTGGATCTTTTTTTCTTAAAGGAGCAATATCAGAATGCCCTAGGATATTTTCTTTTTTTATTTTATATTTTTTTTTTAATTTTTTAGTTAAACTTAAAATCGATAAAATCTGTTTATTATTAAAATGTCTATAACCATATTCGTGTCCAGGATTTGAAATTTCAATTCCTATTGAATTTGAGTTGAGAAATACATCTTTTTTCCAAGATGAAATTCCAGCATGCCAAGCAACATATAAATCTGGAACCATTCTCACAATTTCTCCATTATTCTTAATTAAGTAATGACAACTCACTTTAGAGTTGAGGTTTGTTAATCTTTTTATAGCTGCGTTTTCAGATTTCATTCCTGTATAATGATAAATTAGGTATTTTATCTTTGATCTACTTCTTTTTTTTGTATTAAAATTAGGAGAGTAATTTATAGACATTTTTTCAACATTTTTCTGCATAAATTCAAACAATTTACCTTTATATTACTCCTATTTATAATATAACTATTACATGAGCAGACAACTATCCATTTTGATACTTATTATCTTTGCATTTGTTAATAGTTATGCAAATGCGGGAGATGATGGCAAAATTAAATTAAGTGAAAATAAAAATGGATACGTAGAAGTCGGAGATTGTTTTGAAAAAGTTAACAGAGGAATTTTTGGGTTCAACCAAGTTTTAGACAAAGTAATTTTTAAGCCGTTAGCAAAAGGATACAGAATGTTTCCTCAACCTATTAGATCTGGCACAAGCAATGTATTAAGCAATATTGGTAATGTTGTAACTATTCCCAACAATGTGCTTCAAGGTCAATTTAAAGATGCCGGGTTAAACTCAGCAAGATTTGCTGTTAATTCAACTCTTGGAATTGCAGGAATATTCGATGTTGCTTCTTATTATGGTATAAAAAAACGTGATAAAGAAGACTACGGACAAACACTAGGAGTTTGGGGAGCTGGTCCTGGTTGTTATTTTGTCTTGCCAGTTTTAGGTCCAACTACTGTAAGAGATTCAATTGGATCAGTATTTAATATTATAGGTGGAGATGCGTGGTATAATGTTACTGTAGCTAATGACACACAATATTTTTCCGAAACAGATTATTATGCATCAAGATTATTAAGTGGAGTTGATTTTAGAGCAAAAAATTTAGAATCATTTAATAGTCTTGAAAACAGTTCTGTTGATCTTTATGCATCAGTTAGAAGTTTATATTTGCAGGATAGATACAGAAAAATTAAAAATATAGATGAAACTACTGATACGCTCAGCGATGATGACTGGGAAGAATTAGATACTCAGTAATATTTCTAAATGAATATTTTAAAATATTTTTTAGTAATTATTCTTGTATTTAATTTTAATTCTAAACTGTTTGCAAAAGACCCAAGTGCTTTAATTAACGAAATTGTAGATGATGCTGCCGCAGTCTTGTCCAGTGAGGATCCTATTGAGGCAAAAATTATAAAACTCAATGCAATAGCTGAAAGAAGTGTCGATATTCAGGGTATAGGAATGTATACCTTGGGTAAGTATAGAAAAAATATTAGTAGTGATGAGAAAGCTAAATATCAAAAGCTATTTAGAAGTTATTTTTTGAAAAGCTTTTCGAGTCGATTGGTAGATTATACAAATCCGAAGATTAATGTTATTTCTCAAAAAAAAATTAATGATAAGTACACAATGGTTAATAGTATTTTAGAAGCAACTCAAAAAAGACCACAGGTAAAAATAGATTGGAGAATTTACACAAAAAATGCCGAGAAACCACTTATTAGAGATTTAATTGTTGAAGGTTTAAGTCTAGCAAGAACTCAAAAGGAAGAGTTTAATTCAATTATTCAAAATAATAATGGAGATATAAATGCATTATTTAAAACACTTGAAGAATTTTTGATTAAATAGTTAATAAAATCCAATCTCTCCCAAACATATATCAGAGATAAAATCATCAAAACCAGCAACTAAACCTATTGATTTAATTTTTTGTCCTAAAATACTTTTGGGTTGATAAAAATTTGATTTTTTAAATTCACTAAATGGGGCTCTAATTTCTATCCACTTCTTACTTGAGTAAAAAGTAAAACTATAATATTGCCATGGTGCAAGAGTAAGTCCCGTTCTTAAATGCAAACTATAATTTTTTTCGTTACCATAAACTTTTAAATATAACCCGCTATAATTATTGCTATTAATCTCAGGATTTAACTTTGCTCTGATTTGTATAAATCCACCATTATTTTTAGTAGATACATTTCCTGTCATCCTATAACACTTAATTCCATCAACTTTCTCGACAATAAATTTTCCTGTAGAAACTCCTCCCATTACTTGATCTGAAACAAAATTCCATTGTTGAGATTGGTTAGTTAATTTGGGATTTTTTAATTGGTCCAATATCATTTCTTTTGAAAAACTATTATCTTGAAATAATAAAATTAAAAACAAAAATATTACTTTTTTCAAAACAGAACTATTTTTTTTTTGCAAGTTGTTGGAGAAGATAGATTTCTTTTTCAGTAAGAGTATTTTTTTCTTCTTTGATTTGGTCCTCTAAACTGAATAAAGTTATTAAAGAAAAAAAAGATACTAAACCAGTTAATGCATAAAAGTAAACTGAGCTTAGATTAACAATTATTAATATTAAAAATACACTTGTCCATCCAATAAATATACCTCTTAAAATCGTGCGATGACTTTTTAAGTCAGGAATTTTAATAAACTGAATAAATAAAAGTATTAAAAGAAGCATGATACCTGAAATAGATGCCCTTAATAAAACTAATGTGTCTAATCCATCCCCATACAATTCTCGATGAATTAAATATGCAATAACTCCTTTATAAGCAAAATAAAATAGGATAATAGATGAGACTAATATTGAAAAATAGTAAGATATTTTAGGTTTAATTTTAATTCTAAACTTCATTTTATTTATAATGATACTACAGTTTTTAATTAAATTTTAAAAAAGTATAACTTATAAATATTGATTTTACTGAATTTGGTGGGCCCGCCAGGACTCGAACCTGGGACCAATACATTATGAGTGTACTGCTCTAACCAACTGAGCTACAGGCCCTAAATTGAATTCTTCATTATACTATTTTTTTTGTGTTAGCAATTAAAGATAGTTTAATTATGGTGGGCCGTGTTGGTTACGCTCCAACTACCCCTGCAATGTCAATGCAGTACTCTACTATTGAGCTAACGGCCCTAACTTTCTAAGAAACTTTTTAACTGTTTTGATCTACTTGGATGTTTTAATTTACGAAGAGCTTTAGCCTCAATTTGTCTTATTCTTTCTCTAGTTACTGAAAACTGGAGCCCGACCTCCTCTAACGTATGATCAGTATTCATTCCAACACCAAATCTCATCCTTAAAACTCTTTCTTCTCTTGGAGTTAAAGTAGATAATATTTTAGTTGTTGCTTCACTTAAATTTGATTTAATTGCTTGTTCTAATGGTGCTAAAGCTTTTGTATCCTCAATAAAATCTCCAAGACTGCTATCCTCTTCATCTCCAACAGGTTTCTCTAAAGATACAGGTTCTTTTGAGATTTTTAAAACCTTTCTTACTTTTTCTAATGGCATTCTTAATTTTTTTGCAAGCTCTTCTGGAGTTGCTTCACGTCCAAATTCGCTCAAGATTAATCGTTGAGTTCTTACAATTTTATTTATCGTTTCAATCATGTGTACAGGTATTCTTATAGTTCTTGCTTGATCTGCAATAGATCTTGTGATTGCTTGTCTTATCCACCAAGTTGCATAAGTTGAAAACTTATAGCCTCTCCTATATTCAAATTTATCAACTGCTTTCATTAATCCAATATTTCCTTCTTGAATTAAATCTAAAAATTGCAAACCTCTATTAGTATATTTTTTTGCAATAGATATTACTAATCTCAAATTAGCTTCTACCATTTCTTTTTTTGCAATTCTTGACTCTTTTTCTCCCTTTTGAATTCTACTTACTAATTTTTTAAATTCTGTTACTGAAATGCCTAACTTATTACTTATTTCTACCAATCTATCTCTTATATTTTTGAATTCATTTTTATTTTTTTGGAAAAATTTTTTCCAAACTTCATTTGTATCTAAGAATTCTTTTAAGTTTGGATTAATTTCATTTCCTACATAAAATTTTATAAATTCATCTCTAGAGATTTTAGCTTCTATTGCTAACCTTAATAAATTACCTTCTAATGAAATTATTTTCTTATTTTCTGTGTAGTGTTTTTGAACTAGTTCCTCTAAAACAGAAGGTGAAAGTTGCAAAGATTTAATGTTTTCTAATATATCATCAACTATTTTTTTGTAATTTTTTTCTTTAGATGGTGATAATTTTTTTGAATTTAATACACATTCAAGTTTTTCTTTTTGATACTTTATTAGCTTATTGTATTCTTTTGTTAAATTATGAATTGTTTGTAAAACTTTAGGTTTAATCTCAGTTTCCATCGCAGCAAGTGTTGGATTAAATTCATCATCCTCATGATTATTTTCCTCAGTGTTTTGTTCATCATTTTTCTTCTGTTTAGAATTACTATCATCATCTTCCATGTAATTTGTATCGATGTCGATTATTTCTCTTACCAAAATTTCATCATTTTGAAGTTTTTCATTCCATTCAAAAAATTGTAAAGCTGTTATGGGACTTTGAGATAATGCGTTTAACATAACATCTTTTCCAGCCTCAATTCTTTTTGCAATTGCAATCTCTCCTTCTCTCGATAGCAATTCTACCCCTCCCATCTCTCTCAAGTACATTCTTATTGGATCATCGCTTTTTTCAATAGTCTTACCTTCTTCCTTGGATGATGAGTCCTTCTTTCTTAATACTTTGTAATCAGATTTTTTTTCTACCAAAATAATGTTTTCATCTAAAATATGTATAAAAGCTTGGGCAAGATTTTCTCCTGATAAGTTTCTCTTACCTAGAGATTTGTTTAATTCTTCGTGGGTTATGAATCCTCTATGGATTCCACGACCCATTAATCTAGCAAATGATTTTGTAATTATTCGTTCCACAATAAAAAGTTTGAAGGACTTATATAATATCTAATTCGAAAAAATCTATGTGATTTTTTTTAATTTTAGTTGATTTTTTGCAGTTTTTTTAACTCTTTTAACTCATTAAAAGTGTCCTCACTAAGATCTTTAGAAAATTTCGACTCTAGATCAATTATTCTTTGCTCTAACTCATAATTTTTGAGATCTTGAATAATTTCAGTAAAAATTTCTAAAATTTTTTCGTCATTGTTTAAATTTTTTGATATTATATGTTTAACTGAAGCATAATTCTTAACTCTATCTAAAAGATTTTTATCCACATTTAATTTTTGTACGTCTAGATTAAATAAATTTTTTGACTGATTTAAAATTTCAGCGAATAATTGTTTATTTTCATCGCTGTATAATTTTACATTATCTAATAGATGAAAATTTTCATAAATTAATTTTGGTTTTGCAAGTAATGTATATAAAAATGAGAATTCTTTAATTTCAAAAGATTTTAATGATTTTGTTTCATTATAATAACTTTTAGTCTTATCAAGAGATTTTGGAGATTTCATATAATTTTTGCTAAAATTTGAATTAATATTTGGTGTTAACTTAGAAACTTTTTCAAGAAAATATTCCAGGGTATATTTTTTTACAAAACTGTCTTTAATGTTTGATGCAATTTCTCTAAGTTTTTTTTCGAAAATAGCTTTTGAGCTAGGGCTTTCAGTTGTCTGGCTAATATAATGCTCGAATATAAACTTATGTATAGGTATAGATTTTTGTTCTGAAAATTCTAAAAACTTCTCTTTACCAAATTTATTTACATAATTATCTGGATCTAGATTATTTTCCAAAAGAAGAAATGAAATTTTTTTATCAGGTTTTAATTCATCAATAATATTTTCTGCAGCTCTTAATGCAGCTTTATAACCACTTTGATCGCCATCAAAGCATATAATGATATGATTATAGAATTGGTTTAAAATTTGTATCTGTTTGCTTGTTAAAGCAGTTCCTAGGTTTGCGACAGTATTTTCTATTCCATTTTTTGATAAACCAATGACATCCATATAGCCTTCAACTAAATATACATCTTCTAATTTATTTGATAACTTTCTTGCTTTATCAAGATTATATAAGTTTGATCCTTTCTTAAAAAAAGGCGTTTCAGGTGAGTTAATATATTTAGCTAAATTTTTATTATCATCAATAATTCTACCTCCAAAACCTATAATATTTCCTGAAATATTATTTATTGGAAAAATTATTCTATTTCTAAATCTTGATATATGTTTATTTCTCTTCTCATCAAAGTAAAATAAGCCTGTCTCTTTAATAGTACTTTCATCAAAATCTTTTTTTAGTGTTTCATAGTAGTCTAGGTCTTTTGTTACAAAACCAAGATTAAAATTTTTAACATCTATTCCTGATAGCCCTCTTTCTTTAAGATAATTTTTTGCTTGATGTGATTTTTCATTTTTAAATAATTCATTTTTATAAAATTCAGAAAAATTCTTACATATAGATTTGTATAATTTCCATTTTTTTTCTCTTTCTTCATCTTGTTTTGAAAATGTATAAGGTTGCATTCCTGCCAGATTTGAAAGCATTTTGACTGCCTCACCAAATCTAAGATTTTGGGTTTTCATTACAAAATCAAAAATATTTCCATGCTCACTTGTGCTGAAACAGTGATAAAATTCTTTTTCATCGTTAACTGTAAATGAAGGAGTTTTCTCTGTTTTAAATGGAGATAAACCAACAAACTCCTTACCTCTTTTTTTAAGTTTAACTGTTTTAGAAACTACTGTTGAAACTTTTAGTCTGGTTTTAATTTCTTCTAAATATTCTTTTGGATATTTCATCAACTATTTAGCAAATTTTTAATAATCTGGCCTGCCTTAGAAAAATCAACTGTATCGGCATGATTTTTTTTTAATTCACCCATGACTTTGCCCATATCCTTAATTGATAAGGCTCCAGAAATTTTTATAATTTCTTCACAAATCTTTTTTGTATCTGCCTCAGATAATTGCTTAGGTAAATATTCAGATAAAACATCAAGCTCTCCTTGCTCAATTTCTAATAAATCTGATCTGTTATTTTTTTTATATATTTCAATTGATTCGGATCTTTGTTTGATCATTTTTTTTAAGAGCTTTTTAATATCCTCATCATCTGTCTCTTTTTTATTTGGACCAGACCTATTGTTAATATCTAAGTCCTTAATTCCAGATAAAATTAACCTATAAGTTGATATCTTATTTTTATCTTTGGATTTTAAAGCGTTTTTGTAATCGTTATCTATTTTATCTCTTAAGGACATATTAGAATGTACTTCATAGACAAAATTGTTCAAAAGAAAAAATTGTATTTTTAAAAAATTATTATAGATCTGTTGCGGATAAATACGTTTTATTGTATTAACCTTTAACTCATGAGTTGAAATTGACTTTAAAACGAAAAAACAAAACTTCACATCTCTCAAATTTTAATACAGCTATTTTAGTTCTTGAAAATAAATCAGTCTTTAAAGGGATTGGACTTGGATATAGAGGAGAGGCAACCGGAGAAGTATGCTTTAATACCTCATTAACTGGTTATCAAGAAATTATATCCGATCCATCGTATGCGGGACAAATAATAAATTTTACATTTCCACATATTGGGAACGTTGGGGCTAATAGAGAAGACATAGAATCTGATAAAATATGGACAAGAGGAGTTATTTTTAATTCAGAGATAACAAGTCCTTCTAATTATAGGTCTCTTCAAAATTTAGATAAATGGCTTAAAAAAAATAGAATAGTAGGCATAACTGGTCTAGATACTAGAAGTTTAACAAATTTTATAAGAGAAAAAGGGGCTCCGAAAGGAACAATATCAAACAATAAAAATGGAAAATTTAACATTAATAAACTAATAAATAAATCAATAAATTGGCCTGGTTTAAACGGAATGGATCTTGCTCAAGAGGTCACAACTAATAAAACTTATATTTGGAAAGGATATAAAACTTGGAAAAAAAATAAGGGATATGAAAAAAATAATAAGAAAAAATTTAGGGTTGTGGCGATAGATTATGGAATTAAAAAAAATATACTTAGGTATTTTTCTGATTTTGATTGTGAAGTTAAAGTTGTTTCCTGCAAGGAAAATGCAAATAATATACTCAATCTAAAACCTCATGGAATTTTTTTGTCAAACGGTCCTGGGGATCCTGCTGCAACAGGAAAGTATGCAATTAAAGTTGTAAAAAATTTAATAAAAAAAAATATTCCATTATTTGGTATATGTTTGGGTCATCAAATATTAGCTTTGGCTTTAGATGCAAAAACCAAAAAGATGAAATTAGGACATAGGGGTGCAAATCATCCAGTAAAAAATTTAATCACTAAGAAAGTAGAAATTACCAGTCAAAATCATGGATTTGAAGTTATTAAGCAAAGCTTAAAAAAAAATACGGAAATAACGCATCTTTCATTATTTGATAATTCTATTGAAGGAATAAGATTAAAAAATAAACCAGTTTTCTCAGTTCAATATCATCCTGAAGCTAATCCTGGACCACAAGATAGTAAATATTTATTTAATAATTTTATTAAAGAAATAAAAAAATATGCCAAAAAGAAAAGACATTAAAAAAATTTTAGTTATTGGAGCTGGTCCAATTATTATTGGTCAAGCTTGTGAATTTGATTATTCAGGAACACAGGCATGTAAAGCCTTAAAAGATGAGGGTTATAAAGTAATATTAATTAACTCAAATCCAGCAACTATAATGACTGACCCTGGTGTTGCCGATAAAACTTATATCGAACCAATATCTTTGGAGGTGCTAGAGGAAGTTATCAAAAAAGAAAGGCCAGATGCTATTTTACCTACAATGGGTGGTCAAACAGCTTTAAATCTTGCAATTAATGCAGAAAAAATTGGTTTACTTAAAAAGTATAAAATTGAACTGATTGGAGCAAACTCAAAAGCAATAGCAAATGCAGAGGACAGAAAAAAATTTAGAAAAAATATGTCTGATATTGGTATCGATTTACCAAAATCAGAAGTTCTAAATAAATTTTCAAACGCGAAAAAATGCTTAAATAAAATTGGTCTTCCTGCAATTATTAGACCTTCATTTACTTTGGGAGGATTGGGTGGAGGAATTGCCAGAACATCAAAAGATTTTTTTAAAATTGTTAAAGAAGGAATGAATGAATCTCCACAAAATCAGGTTTTGGTTGAAGAATGTTTGGATGGATGGAAAGAGTTTGAGATGGAGGTTGTAAGAGATAGAAATGATAATTGTATAATTATATGCTCAATAGAGAATGTTGATCCCATGGGAACCCATACAGGCGATTCTGTTACAATAGCTCCAGCATTAACACTTACAGATAAAGAGTATCAAGTAATGAGAAATGCATCTATTGCTTGCTTAAGAAAAATTGGTGTTGAAACAGGTGGTTCGAATGTTCAATTCGCTATAAATCCGAAAAATGGAAGAATGGTAATTATTGAAATGAACCCCAGAGTTTCAAGATCATCTGCATTAGCTTCAAAAGCAACGGGCTTTCCAATAGCAAAAGTAGCAGCAAAATTAGCAGTTGGTTATACTCTTGATGAACTACAAAATGAAATAACTAAAGTAACACCAGCTTCTTTTGAACCAACAATCGATTATGTTGTAACAAAAATTCCAAGGTTTACGTTTGAAAAATTTTCTGACACAGAAGCAATTTTAGGCACATCCATGAGATCAGTTGGTGAAGCAATGGCAATTGGGAGAAACTTCAAAGAATCTTTTCAAAAAGCCTTGGTTTCACTTGAAACCGGTTTATCAGGATTAGATAATATTTTTAACTATTCAAGAAAAGAAATCCTAAAAAATTTAAAAATCAATATTCCAAACAAATTACTACTGATTGCTGAGGCTTTTAGAAAAAAAATTTCTTTAGATATTATATATAAATTATCAAAGGTAGATCCTTGGTTTTTAAATCAAATTAAGGAAATAGTTGATGAAGAAAAAATACTAATCTCAAAAGGACTGCCCAAAACTTTTGAGGAATTTAATAGAATAAAATCAATAGGCTTTTCTGACAAAAAGATCTCGCAATTAACTAATCAAAAAGAAACAATCGTCAAATCAAGAAGAAAGGCGCTAAAAGTCATGCCTGTATTTAAAAAAGTTGATACCTGTGCTGCAGAATTTAAATCTTTTACACCTTATATGTATTCTACGTATCAAAGAAATTTTTCTATTAAAACTGAATGTGAAGCTGAGCCAAGCAATAAAAAGAAAGTAATAATTTTAGGTGGAGGACCAAATAGAATTGGCCAAGGTATAGAATTTGATTATTGCTGTTGTCAGGCTAGCTTTTCTCTAAAAGAAGCAGGTTTTGAAACAATAATGATAAATTGTAACCCGGAAACTGTTTCTACAGATTATGATACAAGTGATAGATTATACTTTGAACCTTTAATTGAAGAGTATGTTGAGAATATAATTTTAAAAGAAAGATCAAAAGGAAATCTAATTGGGATTATTGCACAATTTGGAGGCCAAACACCTATTAAATTAGCTAAATTTTTAGATGAAAATAAATTACCTATTTTAGGGACACAATATAAATCGATTGATCTTGCAGAAGATAGAGACAGATTTAGAGAGTTGCTTATAAAGCTTAAATTAAAACAAGCTGAAAGTGGAATAGCCTACAAATTCGATCAAGCTATTAATGTTGCTGAAAAAATTGGATTACCAGTAGTTGTGCGACCTTCTTATGTTTTGGGAGGAAGGGCTATGGAAATTGTTCATGACAAAAGTCAATTGAAACAATTTATTAATGAAGCATTCAAAGCATCAGAACAAAATCCAATCTTAATTGATAAATTTATCGACAATGCAATGGAGGTGGATGTAGATGCAATTTCTGACGGAAAAGATGTTTATGTTGCTGGAATAATGCAACATATTGAAGAAGCCGGAATTCATTCTGGAGACTCTGCTTGTTGTTTGCCACCAGTATCAATAAAAGCGAACCTTTTAAGAGAATTAAAAATACAAACAAGAAAATTGGCTTTGGCTTTAAAAGTCAAAGGATTTTTAAATATTCAATTCGCAATTAAAAATGATGAAATTTTTGTCATTGAAGTTAATCCTAGAGCAAGCAGAACTGTTCCTTTTGTTTCGAAAGCAAATGGTATTCCACTTGCAAAAATTGCATCAAGAGTAATGTCTGGAGAAAAGTTAAGTAAATTTAGATTAAAATATAAAACCAATAAAAAATTTGCTGTTAAGGAAGCAGTATTTCCATTCAATAAATTTCCAGATAGTGATTTATTACTTGGCCCTGAGATGAAGTCTACTGGTGAGGTAATGGGTTTTGATGATGATTTTGGAATGGCTGTTGCAAAAAGTCAAATTGCTGCATCTAATTCATTGCCAACTAAAGGAATGGCATTTTTATCAGTAAAAGACTCTCACAAGCAAGAAATAATAGGTGTTGCACAAAGATTAATAAAACTTGGATTCACGCTTTCTGCAACCAAAGGAACTTCAGAGATTTTAAAACAAAACGGAATGAAATGTAAAAAAATTAATAAAGTGAGCAGTGGTAGACCACATATAGTAGATGTTTTAAATTCTAAAAAAATATCTTTGGTAATAAATACTGGAGGTGGAAATTCTGAACACAGGATTAGTGATGCAAGAGCATTAAGAAGAGGAACTCTTGCAAACAAAATCCCTTATTGTACGAATATGTCTACAGCCTATTCATTCTTAGAAGCAATTAAATCCTTAAAAACAACCAAGTTAAGAGTTAGATCTCTGCAAGATAATTAATTTTAATCGACTTTCCAATCTGTCTCAAATGTAACATAATTTACTTGAAGACATCTTCTCTCTTTCACTATTTCTTTTTTTTCCATGCCATGCCAAGTGTTAGGGCCACTTGAAAAGAAATAGCCATAATTATCCTTATAAGGAACAGTTTTTGCTAATTTTAGATTTTTATCATAAAAATCTGTGCCTAAATCCTCTTTTTCATTATGTTTGTTAACGAATAATAAACATGACATCAGTTTCTCTTTAATATCGCAATGCGGTTTTAACCAGAATCCTTTTCTATCACAGATTACTTCAACTCTTACATATGAATTAGAAAGATCTTTATTTATCATTTCAGAAATTTTTTTGTAAGTTGATGGATCTTGAAGTTCTTTAATAAATTCAACAAGATTAGGAAATTGATTTGAATTTTCTTTGGTCACAAAACATCTAAATTTTAGTGCCTTGCCTCCGTCTGATATACCTTCTCTAAACTTACCTTCGCCTCCATCAATTGCTCTAGTGCCATCGTAGTTTAAATTATGTTCTATCGGATTAGCTATATCAGCTTTTACAATTTCCTGAACTTGGGCATTAGTTAGTGGTTGATTTAATTCCCAGTGTTCAAAGGGAGATTTATGATTAGAAGAATTTTTTAATATTGAATTTAAAAATGCCATTATAATTGAATTTTATCTTTAATGATATTTGCCACTCTATTCGTTTCATCTAATTTTTCATAGTTCCAATTTTCTAATTTTTCTCCTAATTCTCTTACAATATTCATTTCTTGAAATAATTTTCTAAAATTTTTAAATCTTTTATCACTTTTTTTAGGTGGAATAGTGGCAATATAAATTGGCTTTCCCGTTAAAGCTGCTTCTGAAATCATCGAGCTTGAATCGCATGTAATAACTAAATGTTTTGATTGTGAAAGAGCACTTAAATAGGCTTTTTTATCAACACCATCTAATACTAGATGATCATTTCCAAAATATATTTTTGCATGTTCTATAGTTCCCTTTGGTGTTCTCATAGAGGGGATGACTACTAAATTAAGATTATTTTCTTTAACTAAATAATTTACTTTTGAAAATATTTCTTGGATATTTCTATCTGAATAATCATAATACTGGGTAGGACCACCAATTATTAATGAAATTATATTTTTATCCTTCAATTTGTTTGAAATACTAAACAAATATTCTTTGCCTTTTTCAATTTCTTCACTTGTTAAATAATGAATAGCTCCTTTTGTTTTTAATACATTATGTCCATCAAGATTATCGTGCTCAGGCACCACAACTAGATCAAAATTATCTAATTTTATCTTTGGGTTTTGAATATGAATGTTAAATACTTTTTTCTTTGAATTTTTTTTTAAAAATAATGATGGAATAATACTTTTTCTTCCGCATGAAATTATTAAATCAACATCTTCGCACTCAATTTTTTTAAAAACTGAATCAGATATTGGAGTGAATTTTGGTGGTATAACTTTCCAGAAACCTTTTGTTTCAACTGTATGGTGAGAATAATTTATATCTAAAGCTTTAGCCAAACCTTCTACTTGGCTAATCATCCCATGCATACCTTCTGTTAATAATATACCTTTCAATTTAGTCATTAATCATTATATAGCTTTCATATGAGTGAAAATCCAACAAAACACACAAAAGTGTTAATAATTGGGTCAGGTCCCGCTGGATATACAGCAGCAATTTATGCTGCAAGAGCAATGTTAAAACCAATATTAGTTCATGGTATGGAACCTGGTGGCCAATTAACAACAACAACTGATGTTGAAAATTTTCCTGGATTTAAAGATGTAATCCAAGGCCCATGGCTTATGGATCAAATGAAAGGTCAGGCAGAAGTAGTTGGAACTGAAATGATTCAAGATCATATTGCATCAGTAGACTTAAAATCTAAGCCATTTAAAGCTGTTGGAGATAGCGGCCAAATTTATGAAGCAGACTCAATAATTATTTCAACAGGAGCTCAAGCTAGATGGTTAAATATTGACTCAGAACAAAGCTTCAGAGGTTTTGGTGTATCTGCATGTGCAACATGTGATGGATTTTTCTTTAAAGACAAAACTGTAGCAGTTGTTGGGGGTGGAAATGCTGCAGTTGAGGAAGCTATGTTTTTAACAAAATTTGCTTCAAAAGTTCAACTTATACACAGAAGAGATAGTTTGAGAGCAGAAAAATTACTTCAAAAGAAATTAATGGAAAATAAAAAAATTGAAATAATTTGGGACTCTGTTGTTGATGAAGTTATTGGAGATAATGATCCTAAAAATGTAACTGGATTAAAAATTAAAAATGTTAAAACAAATAAAATAGACGAACTAAAAATTGATGGATTGTTCATAGCTATAGGGCATGATCCAGCAACCTCATTATTTAAAGACCAACTAGAAATGGATAATGAGGGTTATTTAATAACAAAACCAGAGTCTACGGAAACAAATATACCAGGAGTTTTTGCTGCTGGTGATGTGAAAGATAAAGTATTTAGACAAGCAGTTACAGCAGCTGGTATGGGATGTATGGCAGCATTAGAGGCTGAAAAACATTTATCCGAATAAATGAATGAAACAGTATTGTTAACGGGTATAAGTGGATGGATCGCTAAACACACTGCAATTGAATTATTAAAATCGGGATATAAAGTTTTAGGCACTGTTAGAAATTCTGGTTTAATAGAGCAAACAAAAAAAACCATAAATGAGTATGCATCAATTGATAAATTAACATTTGTCGAATTAGATCTTTTAAAAGACGAAGGTTGGGATGAGGCATTAAAAGGCTGTAAGTATGTAATGCATGTGGCTTCTCCTTTCCCTTTAAAGACCTCTAGAGATCGTGAAAGTCTTGTTCCAACAGCTAAAGATGGAACTATAAGAGTTTTAAAAGCTGCTGTTAATGCGGGAGTTGAACGTATTATTAAAACTTCTTCAATTGCAACAATGTTTAGAAAACCTAATAGGACAAATCCATATACATTTGGTGAAAATGATTGGAGTGATTCTAATTGGAAAGGTTGCAATGATTACTTTGTTTCAAAAATCAAGGCTGAAAAAGCAGCTTGGGAATTTATGGAGAATAAAGGTTTAAAGAATAAATTGGTATGTATATGTCCT